>NZ_JAYRVJ010000600.1:0-17461 GCF_041918635.1 Promineifilum sp. (SeqCode) | reverse complement strand
GAGGGTATAGATGGGGTTGCCGGAACAAATGGTCAGCCAATGGTGCAATTGCCAATCGAAATGGGCAAAAGCGGCCGGCGCGTCACGTTCCAGCTCTGAGGCGTTGGCCAGAAAAGCGGCCACTTCGCCCCCGGCCCGCTCGACGGCGGCGCGCGTGTAGGCCGGGGCCAGATGCAGGCGAACTTCGAGTAGTTGTTCGACGAAATCCGGCGGCAGGTGGCGCGGGTGTTCGACCAGCTTGCTCAGGACGTTCAGTCCACCTTGCTGCCAGTAGTCGTTGATAACCGTCGCCTTGCCGTGGACAACGGTGAGCCAGCCGTCGCGCGCCAGTCGTTGGATGGCTTCGCGCAGCGCGGGCCGGGCCACGCCCAATTGCACCGACAGGGCGCGCTCGCCGGGAAGAACGGAGCCGGGTGGGAAGTCACCCTCAAGGATCGCCTCTAGCAAGACATTTTCGGCGTGCTGGCGCGGGCGCGTAGGGGCGGGCTGAACCATATAGCTCCATAACTGGTAAGTGGTCATACCAGTTGATGACACTATACTGCTTTATAGGGGGCGTTGTCAAGAGGGATAATCTTGACCTGATAGGTGGGCAGCCACAGGTTTCCGCCTGGCAGCGTGAATCAGGCCATCCACCCCTCAGGTCTGGGTTAGGCCGGCCTTGTGTATATTGACCATAGGGCAAAGGCCGATGTTCACGTATAATTCACCGTAGTTTTACAAGCTTTTTATCAGTGTTTGTCCGGTCGGTGCTATCTTCCTAGCAAGGGGCGATTCTTCGTCTTTGAGTCTCTGAGACGAGGAGGGCGGCCCAGGTCAACGAGCATACGAGCCAACCGGCAAGCGCTGAGAAGCGAGAGTAACTTATGAGCACCGCAAAATCATCCAAACCGGATGGTTCCAAGAAGAACGCCGACCCGGCCAAGCCCGAATCCGGCAAGAAAAGCAAATCGACGGGCTTCCTCGAATCCTCCGGCTTCAAGCCCACCTGGCTGGAAACGGGGCCGCTATCACCCGACGGGCTGCCGGATCCCATCCTGATCGATCAGAGCCAGTTGACCGCGGATGAGTTCGCGGCGCTGCAAGAAGAGTTGCAGCGCTTGTATAGCCAGGAAGCGCGTGAGGAAGCGACTGACGCCGAGCAACCGGCCACGCCGCCGGCCGCCGATGTGGCGTCCTCAGAGACGGCCGCCATGGAGGGCGCGCCCGGAACCGTCACCGCGGAAGCAGCAGCGCCCGACGAGCACCTGCCCGCTCCACTGGAAACAGCCATACTCCCCGAACCGGAGAGTACAACCCGGCCCATCGAGACCGCTATTCTGGATGCCGCGGCCGTTTTTGACGCGCCGGAACCGGAACCCACCCAAGCTCCTGACCTGCCGCCCTCCCCTCTCTCTGAAGAACCGGACGGAGCGCTTCCCCTCACCTTCCCCCAGGAGCCCCAGGAAAGTACTACCCATGAACCGCGCGTCGCCAGGCCGCGACGAGGCCCGCAATTCCAGCGCAGCCGCTCCACCGTCGCCCTGCTAACCCTTAGTCTGTTGCTATTGGCGACCGCGGCGCTGATCTACTTCGTCAATCCATTCACCCGGCTGGCGCTGGGCATGGCCTCGCTGGCGCGGCCGGCCGAGCCGGCCGGCGTCGCCCCGCCGCGCTCGGCCGACAGGGAGTGGTGCTTGCAAGGGGAGTTCCTGGATGGCTCGGCTGCCGCGCCGCGGCTGCTCGACGACGGCACGGGCGGCGACGTGTTGGCCCGCGACGGCGTTTACTCGCTAGATTACACGTTGCAGGAGCCGGGTGTCTATCACTGGCAGGTGGTCAATTGCGTTGACGCCTCATTGGTCTATCCCACCGCCCCGGCTTGGGTGACGACCGATCAGCCCGGCCCGGTGACCTTCGTATTTGACAGCAACGAGAGCGCCGACCGCCTCTTCTTCCCCATCCCCTTCGTCGTCAGCGCCATCGACGACGTGACCGACTATCGGCTCATCGGCAATTTCCAGGAGTGGAACCCCGATGATACCAGCGGACGGTTGGAGCCAATCAGCAGCGGCCTGTACCAGCAAGTACGCCGCATGGCCCGCCCCGGCAGCTATGAGGGGTACGTGATCGCCAACGGCGATCCCGACCTGGCGATAGACGCCTACGGCCGCACCACCGAGCCTATCCCCTTCTCGTTCGAGACACAACGCAACGGGGAGTACATCATCTTCCTGGTTGACATCGACCACGGCCGCGCCTCCGTCATGTACGACATGCCGCGACTCGTGACGCGGCTGGCCTTCGGTAACGGCTACCGCTGGTTGAGTCTGGCGTTGAGCGGGCTGGCCCTGTTGCTGTTGCTGGGTCTGCTGGTGCGCGCGCTCATTCTGGGCAACCCCCGGTTGCGCCTGGAAGCGGGCTGCCCGCGCTGCGGGGAGCAGGAGCTACTGCGCATCGCCCGGCGGAGCAGCGACCGCTTTCTGCACCGCCTCGGCTTCCCGGCCTACCGCTACCGCTGCCGGCACTGCACCTGGGAAGGGATGCGGCTGAGCGACGAGGGCAAATCCGTCTCGCCCGGCGCTTCCATCACCCAGGTGAGCCGCTTTAGCTAGGTGCATCGAGCCGCAGCCCAGTTCGATGCACCCAGGCATCGAGGGGGTCAAAGCCCAGCGCGGCCAGCACGTCCTCGGGCCGGCCAGTCTGTGTCGCCGTCTGCACCAGCCGCAACCAAAGGCGCGGCTGGCCCTCATCCTCCGACTCTACCCGGATGTCGAGGATGAGCGGGCGCAGATCAAAAGGCTGTGTCTGGTTGCCCTTGGGCCGGGCGCGCGTGCGCATGAGTGACTCGGCGGCCAGCAGCGCTTCGACCTCGCGCCGCAACACCGCGCCGTCCACCGGGTCGGGGAAGCGCACCACGTAGAGCGATTCGGCCATCATTTGTTGCAGCGAGGGCGCGCTCAACGCCACTTCGGCAACGGCCGTCACCTCGATACCCGGCGCCATCCGGGCCATCAAGCGCTGCCGGAACGCGGCCGCCTGCCCATCCGGCTCCAGAGGCGTTGGCTCGGTCAGCCAGACATCGGCCAACTCCGCCTCGCTGGTGTAGCCAAGCGGCAGGGCGGAAGCCAACGAGAGGCGCGGCCGGCGGTTGAAGCCCTGGGTGTAGGCAACGGGCAGGGCGGCCCGGTTGAGCGCCCGCTCCAGCGCGCGCGCCAGGTCGAGGTGGCTGATGTAGCGGGCGGGGCCGCCCTTGCTGAATGTCAGACGCAGCCGTTGGGCGGCGCTCTTGCCGACCGCCGGGATGGCGGTGTCGTTGGCTTGATTCTCGCGTTCCACAGAAGAACGAATACCATAGGAGAGCGATTTGGCAAATCGGCCCACGCTCACGGTACAATGGTGTCCATGTCGTCCGACAGCATTCGCCCCACCTCACGCCTCACCGCCGTTGCCCTGCTCATCCTTCTTCTGGCTGGCTGCGTGCGGCCGGGGCCGGGGGCAGCTGAGTTGCCCGAGTCATCCGGGGCGGCGAGCAGCCCCCAGCCCTCCGTGGCGGCCGTCGAGCCGACCTCATCCGCCCCTCTAAGCGCCCAACTGGGCACGCCCGTGCCGGAATACGCCGGCCAGCCGACGCCGGACGCGCCCCATCACGAGGCCAATGCCGCCACGGCGGGCACGACGGGCACGCACACCGTCGTGGCCGGCGAGTCGCTCGGCCAACTGGCGCAACGCTATGGCACGACGATCGAGGAGTTGGTGGCGCTCAACGGGCTGACCAATGCCGACGTTATCCAGGTCGGCCAGGCGCTCCAGGTTCCCGGCGTCGAGATTCAACAGGTCATCAGCCCCGACTTCAAGATCATCCCCGACAGTGAACTGGTCTACGGCCCGGCGGCGCGCGATTTCGACACCCGCGCCTTTGTCACCGGTCTGGGCGGTTACCTGCTACAGCACACGGAGGAAGTGGAAGGGCAAACGATGGACGGCCCCGCCATCCTCCAGCTGGTAGCCGACCGCCACAGCGTCAACCCACGGCTGCTGCTGGCCGTCCTGGAGCACGAAGCGGGCTGGGTGACGCAGGCCAACCCCGCGCCGCGCTCTCCCCTGCTCGGCTATTCGGGTACGAGCGCGCCCACGCTCTACAGCCAGCTCAGTTGGGCCGCGAATACGCTCAACCTGGGCTACTACGGCCGGAGCGAGGGCGGCTTGCGCAGCTTTAATCTGGGCGACACGACGCAGGTGCTCTTCGCGCCGACGATCAATGATGGCACAGCCGGGGTGCAGCGCCTGTTGGCAGCCAAGGATGGGGTCACGGAAGCGTCCTGGCGGGAGGATGCAGGGCCGGATGGCTTCAACGCCACGTATACGCGCCTGTTCGGCAACCCGTTTGGCTATACCTTCGAGCCCATTCTACCCTCCGACCTGACCCTGCCCGTCCTGGAACTACCCTGGCCGGCGGGCGAGACGTGGTACTACACCGGCGGGCCGCACGGAGCGTGGAATAGCGGCTCGGCCTGGGGCGCGCTCGACTTCGTGCCGCCCAGCGAGCAGGTGGGCTGCATTCAGTCCGATGCGTGGGTCACGGCGATGGCCGACGGCGTGGTGACGCGCAGCGGCCACGGCGCGGTCGTCGTCGACCTGGATGACGAGAGCGGCCAGGCGGATGGGTATGCCGGCACGGGCTGGGCCATCACCTACATGCATCTGGAAACGCGCGACCGCGCCGCGTTGGGCCAGCGCGTGCACACGGGCGACCGGCTGGGCCATCCGTCCTGCGAGGGCGGTTTCTCCAACGGGACGCACCTGCACATTACGCGCAGTTACAACGGCCGCTGGATCAGCGCCGACGGCGAGCGGCCGTTCGAGATGAGCGGCTGGGTTTCCTCCGGCGCGGGCGCGGAGTATGATGGGTATCTGACCCGCGGCGAGATCGTCCGGGGCGCGTGCGTCTGTCGCGAAGAAGTTAATGCGGTCAGTCAGTGACCACTAATTCCGAGCCACCATCGGCCCCATCCGTCGCCCGCCCAACAGGTGCATGTGGAGGTGAAAGACTTCCTGCCCCCCGTCGCGGTTACAGTTGATGATCAGCCGGTAGCCGCTCTCGGCGATGCCCTCCTGCGCGGCGATCCGTCCGGCCACCAACAGCATCCGGCCGGCGGCGGCGGCATCCTCTTCACTCAGGTCGTTGACCGTGGCTACCGCCTTATTGGGCACGATCAAGATATGCGTCGGGGCCAGAGGGTGGATGTCGCGAAAGGCGGTCACCAGTTCATCCTGATAGACAATATCGGCCGGTATCTCTCCGCTAATGATCTTCTCGAAAATTGTCGTCATGGTGCTGTCTCCGTTCGGTAGTGGTCAGTGGTCGGTACTGACCGCTGCTTACTGCTCACTCTCCACTGCCCACTATTCCAAGCCGTTTTACCGGGAAACAGGCGGGCGGGCAAGCTTTCAAGGCGTTTCAGTAGGCGGCCACAGCGCCCAGACCTGACAGGTGGACGGCCAATGGCGCTCTGACAAGAATGAAACTTGGGGCCGCCACCTGTCAGGTCTATAGTCGGTTAGCTACTACTGAAAGGCTTTGGGCAAGCATTACGGACGGCCGCGACCTGCTATAATAGTGAGCAAGAGTCGGCGTGACGCCGGCGATCCAGGTCATGCCGGCGCGGGCATACCGGCCGGTCGCGCGATTGTGGAAAGGAACCCATGTCATCAGTAGTACCACCCCGCAGTGTGACGCCGACCATCGACATTTACATCAAGCTCGCCCGCTATCCCATCCTGGCCGACAAGATCAGGGCCCGAATGCGGCAAGAGCTGTTCCGGCGCGGGGTGGTCGACGAAGGGACGTTCGAGGGAGAAGTGCGGCAGAAGGCGATCGAGTCGCAGCGGCGGGAGCGATTGACAGACCCCTATGGTCAGGAGGAGACGCAGACGTGGCAGAGGCGCAAGGCCCGAGTGCGCGACGCCCAGACCGATGCCTACTTCGCCCGCCACATTGGGCTGGCCGCGCTGGAGGGCATTATCCGCGAGGTGTTACAGCAGCAGCCGCGCCCCTCCTCCTCCCCGCAACTCACTTTCAACCCGGAGATCGCGCCCTGGGAAGTCCTGTTCCGCCAGGGCGAATTGTATGAGCGCCTGCCCGCTGAGCAGCACGAAGCGGTTCAGCACCATCTGGAGGAGATCAAGGTGGTGCTCATCAAGCGAATGATTAGCGACCAGTTACCCTACATCGCCGTCGCCAAGCGCATTTTCACTATCGCCGACCTGCGCGCCATTTACGCGCGGCGGATCGGCAGCGGGAAGATCGGCGGGAAGGCGGCGGGGCTGATGCTGGCCTGGCGCATCCTGATGGCGGGGCCGGATAGGCACCCCGCGCCACCGGATGGCCCGGTTCAGAATGCCGCGGCCCTAAGCTCGCCGGCGAATTCCGCCGATATTGCCATTCCTGACTCTTACTTCATCGGCACCGAAGTCATCTATGACTTCCGGCTGGCCAACGGCCTGGAGCACTGGATGAACCAGAAGTACCGCAGCCTGGCCGAGATTCGCGAAGAGTATCCCAAGATCGTCGAGGCGCACCTGGCGGGGGAGATGCCGGCGGCGATCGTGGAGCGGCTGCGCGAGGTGCTGACAGCCATGGGTAAAGCGCCACTCATCGTGCGGTCATCCAGCCTGCTGGAAGATAATTTCGGTTACGCCTTCGCCGGCAAATACAACAGCTACTTCTGCCCCAACCAGGGTACCCCGGACGAAAATCTGGCGGAACTGCTGGACGCTATCCGGCGGGTGTATGCCAGCACGCTGAACCCGGATGCCATACTGTACCGCCAGAAACATGGGCTGATCGATTATGACGAGCGGATGGCGGTGCTGGTGCAGCGGGCCATCGGCCGTCGCCAGGAGGGGTATTACTTTCCCACCCTGGCCGGAGTGGGCTTCAGCCAGAACCCATTTCGCTGGCACAGCCAGATCCGGCGCGAGGACGGCTTCCTGCGTCTCGTCTGGGGCTTCGGGACGCGAGCGGTGGAGCGGGTGAGCAACGATTACCCACGCCTGATCGCGCTGAGCCACCCGCAACTACGGCCGGAGACGACGGCGCGCGCCATCCGCCAGTACGCGCAGTGGTACATCGACGTGATCGACCTGAAGGACAACAGCTTCCGCACGCTGCCGGTCGTCGACGTGTTGCATCGGAACTACCCTTACCTGCGGTACATCGCCTCGATCTACCGCGGCGACTACATGGAGGATATGGTCTCCTCCGGTTCCCTGCGGGGGGACGACGAGTACGTCCTGACGTTCAATGGCTTGACGAAAGATCGACGGTTCATCGAGCTCATGCGCGGGGCGCTGCAACGGCTGGAGCGGGCCTATGGGCGGCCGGTGGACATGGAATTCATCGTGGACATCATCCCCAACCAGCCGCACACGGAGTATCGGCTCCACCTGCTACAATGCCGGCCGCTAAGCCAGCGAGTGGATGAGGGGGCCATTGTCATCCCCAGGGACATCCCGCCCGAGGCCATTCTCTTTCGCGCCCGTCGCCTCGTCCCCGATGGCCGAGCCGAGGACATTCGCTATATCGTCTACGTTGACCCAGAGCGCTACCACCTCGTTCCGAACCCCACCATCAAGCATGAACTGGGCCGTGCCATCGGCCGGCTCAATAAGCGGCTTGAGGATGAGCACTTCATCCTCATGGGGCCTGGTCGCTGGGGTAGCGTCAACATCGATCTGGGCGTCCACGTGACCTATGCCGATATCCACAACACCAAGGTATTGGTAGAGATGGCCGTCGCCCGCAATGGTTATGCCCCCGAACTGTCCTACGGCACTCACTTCTTTCAAGACCTCGTCGAGGCCGGCATTCACTCTCTGGCGGTTCATGTCGAAGAAAGCAAAGGCGTGGCGGAGGCCGCCGGCAACAGAGGCGCTAAATGGAGTGAAAGTCGCGGACGAGATAGTGATTTCAATTGGCGGTTTTTCAGAGAGGCGCCGAACTGCCTGGCCGAGCTATCGCCAGGCGACAAAGACCTGGCCGGCTACCTGAAGGTCATTGACCTGAGCGCTCTCCCCGGCTCCCCTCGCCTCAGCGTTCTCATGGACGGCGCCCGCGAGGAAGGGGTGGGCTTCCTAACTTTCTAGTGGTTATGGGGCAGCGATCAGTACTGACCACTGCCCAGTGCTCATTCTCGAACAGGAACTCTCATGACCGACACCCGCCCCTCCACCATCACCCCGGCCATCGATGTCTACGTCAAGCTTGCCCAATTCCCCATCCTGGCTGATCGCGTGCGCGAACGCATGCGCCAGGAACTCTTCCGGTTCGGCGTCGTCGAGCCCGATGCCTTCGAATTGGAAGTGCGCGAGCAGGCCATGGAGTCCCAGCGCCTTGAAGGCCTGGGCGATCCCTACTATGAAGAGGACTCGGCCACCTGGCAACTGCGCCTGGAGCGCATCCGCGACTTCCACACCGACGCCTACTTCGCCGACAACTTCGGCAGCGCCCGCCTCGATGCCCTCCTCGACGACGTACTCAACAGCCGGCCCGCTCCCCTTGAGACCCGGCCCATTTCCTTCAACCCCGAGATCGCCCCGTGGGAAATGCTCTTCCAGCAAGGCGAGATCTACGAGCGCATGCCGTCCGATCAGTTGGAAAACTACGGCCACCACTTGGAAGAGATCAAAGTCGTCCTCATCAAACGCTTGATGAGCGACCAATTGCCGTTCATCGGCGTAGCCAAGCGCGTCTTGCGGATCGCTGATCTGCGACACATCTACCAGAGCTTGATCGGCACAGGTAAGATCGGCGGTAAGGCGTCGGGAATGATTCTGGCGGTACGTATCTTGCAGGAGAGGGAGGGGCAGCGGGCCATGGGTGGGGCGCTGGAGTCCCTGGAGAGTGTAGGCAAAGTGGAGATGCCGGACTCGTATTTTGTGGGGACGGACGCGATCTATGAGTTCTTTCTGGCGAATAAGCTGGAACACTTCATGAATCAGAAGTACCGCTCCGTGCGGGAGATTCGGGAGCAGTACCCGGTTATCCTGGAAGCATTCCTGGCTGCCGAGTTGCCCGATTATCTGATGACAGAGATTCGGGAGGTGGTGCAATCTCTGGGCGACAGCCCACTCATCGTCCGCTCCTCAAGCCTGCTGGAAGACAACTTCGGCTTCGCTTTTGCCGGCAAGTACAACAGCTTCTTCTGCGCCAATCAGGGCACGCTGGATGAGAATGTGGCCTGTGTGTTGGACGCGATCAAACGCATTTATGCCAGTTCGGCCAACCCTGACGCGCTGCTCTATCGCAAGCGGAACAATTTAATAGACTACGACGAGCGCATGGCCATCCTCTTGCAGCGGGTGACAGGCCAGTGGCGCGGCCGGTATTTTTATCCCGACCTGGCTGGCGTGGGCTTTAGCCGCCACCCGTTCCCCTGGTCGCCCGATATTCGGGCCGACGAAGGGTTTTTGCGGCTGGTCACAGGGTTGGGGACGCGGGCGGTGGATCGAGTGTCACAGGATTATCCCCGCTTGATGTCCTTGAGCCATCCGCGTCTGCGGCCGGAAGACTCGGTCGAGGGCAAGCGCAACTTCGCCCAGCGTTTTATGGCGGCGGTAGACCGAATCAGCAACACCATGGTGACCGTGGCCGTGCGCGAGGGGTTGGCGTCGGCGGCGGGGCTGCGGCCGCTGGTAGCCTCGCTCGATCTGGGCGACCGGCTGGCCCCACTGCCGCCGGACGGGTCGCTCGCCCCGGACCAGCCTATGGTGATGACTTTTGACGGTCTGGCCGATGACCCCGGCTTTGTCGAGATGATGCGCGAGGTGCTGCAACGGCTGGAGGAAGCGTATCGTGGCCCGGTGGACATGGAGTTCGCCATCAACGTGGAGGAGTCGAAAGAGCCGGCCGGGCCGCGGCGGGTGTACCATCTATCCATCTTGGAATGCCGGCCGCTCTACCGGCGCGCGCCCAGCGACGAAGCCGACCTCACTGCCGCCGCCGAGGTGGCTACGGGTGAGAGCCGGCAGTTATTCTGCCTGCCGACGCTGCTGCCGGCCGCCGCGGTCAGGGATATCGAATACCTGGTGTTCATTGATCCTGAGTGCTACTACAACCTGGAGAACGAAGACCAGCGGCAAGCCGTGGCCCAAACGGTGACAGCGCTGAACGACCGGCTGCCGGCGGGGCGCTTTGGGCTGCTAGGCCCCGGGCGTTGGGGCAGCCAGAACAGCCGCCTCAGCGTGCCCGTCACCTACAGCGACATCTGCAACAGCCGCCTGCTCATTGAGATTAGCCCCCCCTACACCCCCGCGCCAGAATTCGCCTATGGCACCGACTTCTTCGAGGACGTGGTGGAGGCGGGCATCTTCGTGCTGGGCATTCAGCCAACAGAGGGGAGCCCGACAGAGGGGGAGCCTCTGTTGGGCGGCGGGGTGATGGATTGGCAGCTTCTGCGCGAATCGCCCAACAAGCTAAGCGAGGTTCTGCCGCGCGGGGCCGAGCAGCCGGCCTGCGTCCGTGTCATCGACCTGCGCGCGGTGGCCGGCACACCCCTCCAAATCGTCATCGATGACGAGACGAGGGAGGCGATCGCGTGCTTTCAGCAGTAAGTAGTGGTCAGCGGTCAGTGCCGAGCACTGACCGCCGACCACTGCTTACTACTTGCTGCCAACCCACTCCTCCAACAACGCCCGCTCCCCCGCCTCATCGGTTACTTCGCCGTCGAGCCGGGCGGCCAGGAGGCGGTCAAGGATGCGGCTGTAGATGGGGCCGGGAGACAGGCCGGCGCGGCGCAAATCGTCGCCGGTGATAAGGGGCCGCACTGCCCGCCACTCCGCCACATACCGGTCGAGCCACTCATTGATCCGCAGGCTCAGGTCGAGCAACCGCGCCGTCAGCAGCGTGCGCAGCGCGAACGGTTCCAGGGCGCGGACGATTTCGCTAGGACGGGGTTCAGGGGCAGAGGGAACATCCGCAGATTTGGCAGATTCAGAAGAAAAGGGAGCAAGGCCGGCGTCGCCGCTGAGACGGCTCAAGGCCGTCCGCAGGCTGTCGAGCGCCAGCAGGTCTTGCAGCGTCGCCTTGCGCACGCGCAGGCGGCGGGCCACCTGTTCCGGGATGGGCGGCGCGAACGGAGCCAACCATACCGCGAAGTAGAAGAACACCGCCGGGCTGCTGCGATACACCGGCCCCCACAGAGGATGGTCCGCATAAGCCGGGATGCGGCCGAAAACGGCCGCCGTCTCGGGTCGCCACGACAGATCGGGGTGCAGGTGGCGCAGCACGCCAAGCGCGTCGAGCCGCTCCATCACCTGGATGGGGTTGGCCTCCGTCAGCGCCAACTCGATCTCGTTGCGGATACGCTCCCCCGTGACGCGATCGAGCAGCGGCAGGGCGGCGTCGATCAACTCGGCCGTGCCTTCCTCCAACGTGAAGCCGAGGCGCTGCTCCAGACGGACGGCGCGGAGAATGCGGGTGGGGTCGTCCACAAAGCTGAGGCTGTGGAGGACGCGGATGATGCCGCGGCGCAGATCGCGCCGGCCGCCGTAAAAGTCGAGCAGTTGACCCAGGTGCGCCCCGTCCAGCCGTATCGCCAGCGTGTTGATGGTGAAGTCGCGGCGGTGGAGGTCAAGCTTGATCGAGCCCGGCTCTACGTCGGGCAGAGCGGTCGGTCGCCGGTAGAACTCCTTGCGCGCCGTCACAAAGTCAATCTGAGCCGGGGCGGCCGCAGCCTGCTCCCCCTCGCCCCCGCCATTCTGTGCGGACACACGGGCGGCTGACTCGATGGCTGTGTACTGCCCATCGCCTAGCGACCATTTGGCCGTACCGAACCGGCCGTGGCTGTGGACTTCACCGCCGAAACGGGCGCTGAGTTCTTCAACCAGGCGGATCGCGTCGCCCTCGACCACGATATCGAGGTCCATGGGTGGCTTGCCGAGCAGCAGGTCGCGCACCAGGCCGCCGACAAAATAGATCGGCATGCGCAATTGGGCGGCCGTCTCACTGACCACGCGCACCACGGCCCACAGGGCGGGTGAGAAAGAGCGCGCCAGCAGCGGTCGCAGATCGCTCTCCGGCAACTCCGGCGGCTGCTTGAAGAGCGCCCCCAGCACATCGGTGCGGGTGACGATACCGATGGGCCAGCCACTCCCCGGCTCCCCGGCGCCCCGGCTTCCCTGCTCCGCCAACACCGGAATCTGCCCCCAGCCCTCGGCGGCCATCAGTTCCTGCACGCGCTCAATGGAGTCGGAGGGGCGGACGGTGATGTTGCCGGCGCGCATGATGCGACTGACCGGCTGGCCGCCCATCTCGTGGCTCATGGCCCGATCCACGGCGCGGCGGGTGACCAGACCGACCACGCGCTCCTGACGCTCATCGATGACCGGGTAGCCCTCGTGGCCATGCTTTTGCATCAGCGCGGCAACCTCGGCAATGCGCGCCGTAGCCGCCACAGTCAGCACGCCGTGGGACATGATGGCAGCGACACGCAAGGTGGGCAACACGGCCTCAGACAATACATCCCGCACCTGGGCCACGACAGCCGGCAGCCGCCCGCCCACGATCATCGCCGCCGCCGCCCGGCTGTGCCCCCCGCCGCCCAGCGCGCGCGCCACCAACCCGGCATCGATCTCGTCCACGGCGCTGCGGGCTACCAGTTGCACCCCATCGCCCAACTGTACCAGTACGAACAGCCCATCGGGTGTCAGCGCCTCGCGCAAGCGGTGGGCGACAGAGGAGATCTCATCGTCGAAGCCGGTCGGGGCAACGGCCGCGGCCACGGCGATCGGCCGCTCCTCGATGCGCAGCCACTCCACCTGGCGCAACAGCAGGTCATAGAGCTGTTGCTGCGCCTCGGAAAGGGCGATATTGAGAAAGCGCCGGGCGACGCCCAACTGCGCGCCCGCTTCCAACAGGCGGGCCACGGCGCGCACGTCGCGAACGGTGGTGGTGTCATAGGTCAGCCCGCCGGTATCCTCATAAATGCCCAGCAGCAGCAGAGTGGCTTCCTCCGGCGTCAGCACCAAGCCGTGCGCGCCCAGCCGCTCCACCAGCAGGGTGGTCGTCGCCCCCACCGCCTCAACCTGGTAGGTCCAGCCCGGTTTGGACGGCTGGCCCAGATGGTGGTCAATGACGTGGACAGTGGGATGGGCCGATAAGCCCCGCACGTTGCCCACGGTTTGCGTGTCTACCAGGATGACGCGATCGATGGGCCGCCGCCGCCAGTCGTCGGCCCGCACGAACGGCAGCATGTCCCAATAGAGGTTGAGGAACTGCTGCACGTTGCGGTTCACCGCGCGCGGTAGCAGAGGCGTCGCCTCCGGGTAGAGCTTCTTTGCCCCCAGTTGGGAGGCTACCGCGTCGAAATCCGTCTTCTCATGCGTCAGGATCAGCGTCATAAGGGGATTATACACGAACGGCAAGATGGGCGGATTTCACAGAGAGGCTAGGCCACTATGCGTATTGACTTCAGGCGGCCATTCATGCTATGATGTAGCACACAATAGAACACGTGTTCTATGGCCGAGGGAACTGCGACCCCACGGGCAAGAGGAACGACAGTGCGGTTCAGATGAGAGGAGAGTGGGACATGATCAAGGGTACAAATGGCTCGCTGGAATTCAATATGGCGGGGCGCGAAGCGGTGTCGCGCAAGACGATCATCGCCGTCATTCTTGGCGTGGCGCTGATCGCGTTCGAGATCTTCAACTTCGACACGACGCAGTTCGCGCTGAAGAACCTGCTGGGTGAAGTCAGCTTCGCCAAGGTTATGTGGGCGACGATCCTGGCTATCGCCTTCTGCGCCATCGACTTCGCCGGCCTGGTACGCATCTTCACGCCGCAGCGAGGGATGGAAGAGCCGCGGGCGGTCTGGTTTCTGACCGGGGCATGGTTCCTGGGAACGATCGCCAACTCCATCATGACCTGGTGGGCCGTGTCGCTGACGCTGCTGAGCCACGATTTCGGCAACGAGGTGCTGAGCCGGGAGATGTTGCTGCGCTATGTGCCCATCTTCGTGGCTATGCTGGTGTGGCTGACGCGCATCCTGTTCATCGGCGCGTTCTCCATCACCGGCGAGGACTTGTTCGAGATGAACCGCAAGCCAGCCGCGGCTCCGGCCCGTCCGGAGCGCCCTGCCGCGCAGCCGGCCGCGCCGGCCATGACGGCCGCCAAGCCGGCCGCCGCGCCGCGCGCCGCCGCCCGCCAGGAGCCGGCCCACCGCAGCCCCACGCCCCACCCCAAGCCCAGCCAGCCGGCGGTCGCCTCCCAACCGCTCAGCTATGAGCCGGTGGACGAGCCGGTCAACAGCCAGCCACCGGCCCCCAAGACGAACGGCAATGGCGCGGCGCGGCCGACTTCCCGTATTAACCGGCAGCCGCCGATGCCCGGCCGGCCGAACGTGCCCGTGCCCGGTAAGATGCACGCCGGGCCAACCGACAACCGCCGGCAAGGGCCGTTGAATTGATGCGACGCACGGGTAACGGTACACTACGATGACTGCCTTACAGGATACATCCATCTACTTTATGGACTCGCCTCTGACCGAGACGGACGACGAGTATTACGGCTGGGCGGAAGCGGCCCAGTGGGTTCCGGCCGACCCGATGGCCGCCGTGCAGCAGCGCATGGTGCTCATCCTGGCCGCTGCCGTGGTGTTCGTCGTCGCCTTCGGCCTATGGGCGACACGCATGAGCGGGCTGGGCGTCGGCAGCACGGCGGCCGAGGTGGCCGCGCCGGCCAACACGACTGAGCAGGAAGCGGCCGAGCAGGCTCCCGCCCCTGCGCCGGTTGTTACGGGCGCCATCGCGCCGCTCTTCACCCGCGAAGTGCAACAGTGGGCGCCGCAGATCGTCGCCTGGGCGGCCGAGTTCGGTATTGATCCGAACATGGCCGCTACGGTCATGCAGATCGAATCGTGCGGCGACCCGAACGCGCAATCGGGCGCCGGCGCACAGGGCTTGTTCCAGGTGATGCCGTTCCACTTCTCGGCCGGCGAGAATATGCAAGACCCGGATACGAACGCGCGGCGCGGCATGGCTTACCTGGCGCAAGGGCTACAGATGACAAATAACGACGCCGGGCTATCCTTCGCCGGCTACAACGGCGGCCACGGCACGGCGGCCAAGGGCTGGGACGCCTGGGCGGCCGAGACGCAGCGCTATTACGTCTGGGCCACGGGCATCTATAAGGACGCCATGGCCGGTAGCGCGACGAGCGAGACGCTCAACCAATGGTTGGCGGCCGGCGGCGCGGGGCTGTGCCAGCAGGCGGCGGCCCGGCTTGGCCTTCAGTGATTCTTAGGTAGCAGTCTACATCCCCTTTAGCTGCGAAAGAGCAGTCGCGTCCCTCCCTCCGCGACTGCTCTTTCGTATGAGAAGAGAAGAATCCACAGATTTCACAGATTACGCAGATTATTTGGATCGGGGTAATATCGGCGGCCGGGTGGCGATTGCGCCAGTCCTCAGGCTTATGGATTACGTGGAACCACACCATTACGATCGGGGCATGCGGCTGCTGGAGCGGCTCAGCCTGGAGCGCTTGCGCCGCGGGCTGCTGCGCGAGGCGCGCGGCGCGGTGCTGGAACTGGGGACGGGGACGGGCGCCAATCTACCGCTGTATGGCCGCGACGTACAGGTGACGGCCATCGATGTGCGACCAGGTCACCTGGCCGCTGCGGGCAGGAAGGCGCGCCGCGCCGGTATGGCCGCGACGGTGGTCTGCGCCAACGCCCAGGATTTGCCTTACGCCGACGCCGCGTTCGACACGGTGGTGGGCACGCTCGTCTTTTGCAGTATTGACCGGCCGGAGGCGGCGCTGGCGGAGGTTCGGCGCGTCTTGCGGCCCGACGGCCGGCTGCTGCTGCTCGAACACGTGCGCGGGCTGACACCCTGGTCCCGCCGCCTGACCGACTGGCTGCACCCGCTGTGGTTCGCCCTGCAAGGGGAGTGCCGCCTGAACCGCGAGACAGCGGCCACGGTAGCCGCGGCGGGCTTCCACCTTGACCACACCGCCTCCCACGGCCGCGGCCTTCTCCAGATTATCCGGGCCACGCCAATAGCAGAGCCACACCGGCCATAGCCAGCAGCGTGCCGACGATGGCCCGCGAGCTGACGCGGTGACGATAGACAAGATACTCCAGGGGGATCAGGATGACCGGCGGCAGAGCCATCAGCGTCGAGGCAATGCCCAGGCGGGCATGCTGGACGGCGACGAGCGAGAACCAGATGCCCAGGAACGGCCCGACGGCCGACGCGGCGATCAGCGCCCCCAGCACCCGCCGGTCGCGCCACTGCCGAACCGTATGGGCCGCCTGACCCTGGACCAGCGCCAGGCCCCACACCACGACGGCCGCGATGAGGATGCGGATGATGGTGGCCGAGAGGGCCGGAAAGTCATCCACCAGCGCGTAGCGGGCCGTGACCAGGTTCGCCACCTGCCCCACCGCCCCCAGCAAGGCGTAGAACAGGCCGCGCCGGTAAGCGCGCTTGTCGGTCAGGCGCGGATCGGTCTGGCCCTCGCTGACGACCCAGGCGATGCCGGCTACGGCCAGCAGCACGCCCGCCAGCTCCATCAGGGCGACGGTCTCGCCGAAGAGCAGCCAGCCAAAGAGGGTGCTGAAGATGGGCACGGTGGACATCATCAGCATGCCCAGCCGCGGCCCGATCAACACGTAGGCGTGAAACAGGAAGGCGTCGCCGAGCACTAACCCCAGCAGACTCGAGACCGCCAGCCAGCCCCAGCGGAATGGTTCGACGCCGGTGGGGAAGACAGCGCCCTCCAGCAGAAAGTGGGCGATCAGCAGAAAAAGAAAGGCGAAGAGCAGCCGGCTGCGGTTGACGACCGTCGAACCGACACGGCGGCCGCTGTAGCTCATCAGAATAGCCGTGCATGACCAGCAAAGGGCGGTAGCCAGGGCGGCCAGTTCTCCCAGAAACATAGTATGGTGTCGCTACTCGGCCGGCCAGGGCGGCTCTTGTTCTTCCAGGTAAAGTGCGCCCTCCGCCTCCAACCGCTCCAGGCAGCGGGCCACGCGCCGCCGCAGCCGCCGCTTCAGCAGGGCGAGGGCCTCGGCCGGTTCCATGAAGCGGTATTCGCTCAACTCCTTGTGCGGCAGCCGGATGCAGGCGATGGTCTCGGCCGGCAGGACGCCGCCGTGGAAGATGAAGTTGAGACTCTCTGTGCGGTGGGCCGTCTCGCCCGCGTAGTCCACGCTCAACAACCCCAGCGGCCGGCATTCTATGCCCAACTCCTCGCGAATCTCGCGCACGCAGGCCCGCAGTGGGGACTCGCCGGCCTCCACCACGCCCCCCGGAATCTCCCAGCCGTCCTTGTAGGTCGGGTTGACGATGAGCAGCCGGCCCACCTCGTCGAAGAAGAGGCAGCCGGCGCTGATGCGTTTCTTGGGCAGCCCTTGCTGATAGGTCTTACGGTCTACTCGCTCGGCCATCGGTATTTCCGGAAACGGTCACTGATCTGGCG
>NZ_JAYRVJ010000599.1:0-12837 GCF_041918635.1 Promineifilum sp. (SeqCode) | reverse complement strand
GTCGGCGACTTCGACCTGGCCCGACTGCCCGGCTACAAAATGACCGTGACTACCGGCCGCGCCGCCCTGCTGACGGGGCGCTACGTCGCCCCGGAGCAGCGGCGCGATATCCACAACGCCGACGCCCGCGCCGACGTCTTCACCCTGGGGGTGGTGTGGTACGACATGCTGTTCGCCCCGCCCGCCGCCGAGGTATTGCGGCGCGACCGCCTGGACGGCGCGCCGCTCGACGAGCCGGCCAGGCGGCTGTTGCGGCGCATGACGGCGGACGACCCCGCGGAGCGCCCGCCGACCATGGCCGACGTGCTCCGCGAACTCGACGCCCTGACCGGCGTCTGAGAAGGAGGGCTGGAGGATGACCCTGCAACCAGGCGACATCCTGCTGGGCAAATACGAGATCGTCAGCTACCTGGATAAGGGCGGCATGGCGACCACGTACCGCGCCATCCACCTCCAAATGGGGTGGAACCTGGTCATCAAGACTTCCCCGGACACCACGCCGTGGAGCGCCACTGACAAGGCCGTGTTGAAACGGGAAGCCGACCTGATGGTCGACGTCCGCCACGATAGCTTGCCGCGAATCTACGACGCGGACTTCAGCGACAGGCCGATCATCGTTATGGAGTATATACGCGGGTTCAACCTGAAGGAGACGATGCTCGCCGGGCCTATCGACAGCGCCGACGCCCTGGTGTGGCTGGGTCAGTTGCTCGACGCGCTGGCCCACCTGCACGACGCCCACATCATCCACCGCGACATCAAGCCCAGCAACATCATCATCCGCGAGGGCACGCGGCGGGCCGTCCTGCTCGACTTCGGCATCGCCCGCCGGCTGGACAGGAGGGGGACGACGACCCTCGTTCACGGTCTCATGACCCCCGATTATGCGCCCATCGAGATGTTCTTGCCCGAGTATCTGGAGAGCTATTCCACCACCGCGGCTGACTTTGTGCGCCGCCTGGCCGACGACTCGCACACCCGCCCGGCCACGGACATCTACGGCCTGGCCGCCACGTTCTATCACGCCCTGACCCAGGAAACGCCGACCGAACCCTATAAGCGCTTGCGCCGCCAAAAAGACCCGCTCACCCCGCCGCACGAACTGCAAGAGCGTCTCCCGCCACATCTATCGGACGTGCTGCTGAAGGCCCTGGCGATTCACCCCGACGACCGCTACCAGACGGCGACGGCCATGAAGGCGGCGCTGGACGACCCGGCCCCGCCGCCGCCCGCGCCGTCGCCCCCCCGGTCGGAGCTGATCCCCATCCCCGGCGGCCCCTACAAGATGGGCAGCGACCTGCCGGGGCTGCGCGAAGACCCGGTCGGGCCGTGCCACGACGTCGCGCTGGAGGCGTTCCTCATCGGGCGCTATCCGGTCACCAACGAGGAGTACCGGCGCTTTCTGGAAGCCAACCCCCACAAGTCGCCGCCCACCAGTTCCGACCCGCGGGCCGCCCCTTACTGCTGGGACGCCCGCACGCGCCACCCGCCGCCGGGGGCCGAACAGTTGCCCGTGGTCCTGGTCACCTGGCAAGACGCGGTGGACTACTGCGACTGGCTGGCCGAGACGACCGGCCGGCCCTATCGCCTGCCGACGGAGGCCGAATGGGAGGTCGCCGCCAGTTGGGACCCGGCGGCCAAGGCGGCGCGGCTCTACCCGTGGGGGCCGTTCTTCGAGGAGGGGCGCTGCCCGGTGGGGCGCGGCGCGCCGGTCATCGTCGGCGACCACTCCCCGCGCGGCGACAGCCCCTTCGGCCTGGGCGACGCGGTCGGCAATGTCTGGCAGTGGACGAGCAGCGGCTTCTGGCGCTACCCCTATCGCCGCGACGGCCGGGAGCACCCCGACAACGGCGAACAGATGCGCATCGTGCGCGGCGGCGCGTTCGATGAGCGGGAGCGGTCGCCCCTGGTCACCATGTGCCCCTGGCGCGGCTGGAAGGAACGGGAGCGGCGCTATCACAACGTGGGCTTCCGCGTCGCCCTGAGCGCGTCCGACCCGCAGGCCCAGACCTTACACCTTTAGCGAGGAAGCGATATGGATACCGACGATTACGACTTTGGCCGGCGCTCCACCTGGGGGCGCGTTCCGCCCCAACTGCGCGCCGCCCTGCTCTGCGCCATCCCGTTTGTGGTGGCCGACTTCTTCAACTACTACTCGGCCGGCGCGGCGCTGGTGCTGTCGCTGCCCATCCTGGGGCTGATCTACCTGGGCTGCGGCGCGCTGGCGGCCAAGTTCGCCGCCGCCGACGGCCGCAACCGCCGCGAACTCCTCTTCGTCGGCGCGCTGGCGGCTCTCATCCTGTGGGCCATCTCCCTGGTCATCAACGGCCTCATCGCCCTCCTCTCCGGGGCCATCACCTTCGGCGCGTCGCTCCTGCTGGGCGTGCCCTACATCTGCATCTGCGGCCCCTTCCAATTGGTCGGCGGCGGGCTGGTCGGCGCGCTGGGGGCGTGGCTCTACAAGCTGATCGCCGGCCGGCGAGGCAACGACGAGGATTATAGTTGACCATGATCGATCCCAAACGAGTCCGCCACCTGGGCCTCGACGTCGGCACGACTAACACCAGCCTGTGCTACACCCGCTTCGACCGCGGTGCCGGCCGGTTCGACGAGCCGATGGCCGTCAAGCTGGGCCGCCACCCCTTCCTGCCCTCCGCCCTGCTACTCGACGAGCGGGGGGAGCGGCTGGCCGCCGGGGAAGACGTGTTCCACCACCCCGCCTACCTGGAACATCCGGAGCGCGTGCGCGAGGAGTTCAAGCTGCGGCTGGGCGGCGGCGGCGCGGACGGCGCGGAGGCGGAGCAGTGCGTGCGCCTGCTGCTTGAGGACGTGCGCGGGCGGGCGGGCGACGTGCTGCCGCCGGATGAGCCGGCCGATGGGGTGGTGACGAACGTCGGCGTGCCGGCCGAGTGGACGCGCAGCCAGCCGGCGCGCGTCGAGGCCATGCTGCGCGCCGTCCGCGCCGCCGGCCTGCCCCACGTCGAGGCGACGCCCGAGCCCGTGGCCGCCATGTACCTCCACGCCCACCGGGGCGACATCGCCTTCGAGGATCGCACCCAATCGTGGCTGGTCATCGACATCGGCGGCGGCACGACCGATTTGGCCGTGGTCGATACCCAGCCCAACGGCGCCCAGCCGGCCATCCGCCACACCTTCGGCCAGACGTTCGGCGGGCGCGACTTCGACCGGCTGCTGCTGCAAAAGCTCGTCCTGGAGCGCCATTGGTCGGGGGAGCACGCGCCGACCCCCATCGAGCGCCTGAAGCTGATCCAGTTCGTGCGCGACTTCAAGCAGCGCTTTTCCGATCACCTGGGCCGGGGGCAAGACCGCTATAGCCAGCGCGCCCCGGTGAAGGGGGTGCGCAACCCGGTCGAGTTGACCCGCCAGGCGTTCGAATCGGCCGAGATGGGCGCGCCCCTCATCAACGAGTTCGCCGGCATGCTGGCCCGCGCCTTTCGCCAGTCGGATCGCTCGCTGCGCGACATTGACCGCGTCATCCTGACCGGCGGCAGCGCCCGCTGGTACTTCGTGCGCGAGATGGCCGACAGCTACTTCGGCCGCAGCGTCTGCCTCGTCTCCCCCCATCCGGAGTTGACCATCTCGCAGGGGTTGGCCCTGGCCCGCACCGGCTTCGAGATGCCGCGCCGCGCGCCTGTACCGGCTGAGGCCGCGGCCGGCCCGACGTCGGCCCCGGAAGCCCTGGAGACGACGGCGCGGGCCAAGCTGGACGCGCTGCCCCTGGCCTCAATCAGCGACCAACCGCTCGATCTGCGGCGCTGCCACGACGAGGCCGAGGGGTGCGTCAAGCGCTGGGCGGCCACGGCCGGCGGCGTCGGCACGGTGCTGGGCTTCATCCCCGGCATCTCCCAGATACCGCTGACTGGCATCGAGGCCAAGATGGTGATGGACGTGGCCCGCGCCTATGGCTACCGGCTGGAAGAGCGCCAGTTGATGACGGTGGTGGTCGGTCTGCTGGCCGGCGGCACGGCGGCCAAGATCGCCGTCTCGGAGATGCTGACCTTCGTGCCCGGCGTGGGCTGGCTGTTGAAGGGGGGCGTCGCCATCACGGCGGCCTACGGCTTTGGTCAGATCGCCATCCAGTACTTCGAGAAGCGCCGCCGCGCCGAACAAGGAGAATACACCTGATGCCTCAAACCCCCGCCATGCTGGTCGGTTTCGATTTCGGCAGCGCCAACATTCGGGCGGCCACCGTGCGGGCCGCGCCCACGCCAGGGGCCGCGCCCCGCCCCCACATGGTCGAGTTCAACGGCCGCCCGGCCCTGCCCAACCTGGCGCTGCTGTCGGCCGACAAGAGCGAACTGGCCGCGGTGGGCGACGGCGTCCTGCTGCACGACGAGGCCGCCGGCCAGCCGCACTGGGGGCTAGCCGTGGAGAACGACAGTAGTGGCGAGTTGGGCCAGGCCGCCACGCTCCTGCTGCAGCACATCATCGCCACGCTGGCCCGCGACCACGGCTTCGCGCCCGATGCCGCTGACTGGGCGGCGCGCGTGGCCGTGCCCAGCGGCGCGCCGCCCGACTTGCCGGAGCGCATGGCGGCGCGCCTGCGCGGAGTCGGCTTCGCCGACGTGGCGGCCCGCGACAGCGCCCTGGCCGCCCTGGCCGCCTATGGCGACGGGCAGCCGCCGGGGCGCTACCTGGTGGTCGATCAGGGCGCGGCCCGCACGCGCTTCGCCCTAGTGGAGAGCCGGGCCGACGCGCCGCCCCGCGTGCTGGACGCCGCGCAGGACAGCCCCGGCGGCCGCGACTTCGACCGGGCGCTCTTCAACCACTTCGCGCCGGCGCTGAGCCACCAGGCGGGCGAGCCGGTCGAGTTCGAACTGCCGACGCGGGCGCTGCTGGAGACGTTCAAGATCGACTTCGCCCACGCCTGGGCCGCCGGCCGGGAGCGGCACGAGGGGGTCTATGAGTTGGGCTACACGTCTGTGGCCCTGGCGCTCGACCGCGCGACCTTCGCCGCGCCCGACGTGGCCGGGCCGTTGCTCGACCGCTTCCGGCAGGTGGGCGACGCCTTTCTGGCCAAGCACGCCGCGGACGGCGCGCCGGCCGGCATCATCCTGGTGGGGGGTGGGGCGCATTGGCCCTTTGTCGCCGAGTGGGCCGCGGCCCGCGCCGGCCGCGCCGGCGTGCTGACCGATCAGTACCCCGAAGAGGCCGTGGCGCGCGGCCTGCTGCGCCAGACCGCGCGCGAGATCGAGCCGGTCGCACCCCCCACGCCCGCCCCCCCGCCGGCGCGCCCGATCGTCCCCCGGCCCGCGCCGCGCCCCGCCTCGCCGGGCCTGGGGTTCGCGGTGGAGTTTGTGGGCGGGCTGGTGGGGGTGCTAGGGTTGGGCTGGTTCTTCGTCCGCAAGCAGTTCGGCGCGGGTTGCGCCGCCCTGGTGGGTTGGTGGGCGGTGCTGGCCTTGCTGTTCGCGCTGGGCATCGTGTCCGCCTTGGGCGACCGGCCGGCCTGGCTGCTGCCCGCGGCGCTGTTGTGGATAGGTGTGCCGTTAGCCTCGGCCTGGCGGCTGGCGCGCGTCCTGCGCGCCGCGCCGGCCGGGCGGGAGGAGTAAGCCGTGAGCCTGACGCCGTCTATTTATGCCGGGCCGCTGGAGCCATCGCCCGAGCAGGTGTTGGCCTGGATTCAGGAGAACTTGCCGCGCGAGATGTTGCGGGTGTTGGAACGCCGCTGGTTTGAGGCGCTCGATGCCTCGCAGACCAACTTCACCTACGAGGGCGGCGACGTCCGCGCCCAGAGCCGGTTCTTCCAGATCGAACGGGTGCGCCACGGGGCCAACAAGGCGGAGGCGCTGCACCCCAGCAACATGCTCAACGTGCTCAGCAGCCTGCACGATAGTGATCACAGTCTGGTCTACGGCCTGCGCAGCGACGGCCACGTCGTCACCCTGCGCATGGGTTTGCGCCGCTTTCGGCGGAACCCCCAGCGCCGGTCGGCCAACGACTCGACCTCGATCTACGTCGATAACCTGCAGCACGCGCTGCGCAGTAACTTCTCCGGCATCGAGTTCGGCCCCCGGCGGCAAGGGTCTGAGGAGCTGGAACGGTATAGCGACTGCTGGGAAACGTGGCTGGCCCCGCTGGCCGATCCCGGCAACCGGCGGGCGTGCATCACCGGCATCCCGTCACTGAAGGCCGACGCCGCCGCCTTCTTCGCCCAGAGCGTCGACCGGCTGGTGGACGGCCTGCGCGGCAAGGCGTATAGCCTGCTCATCCTGGCCGAGCCGATCGGCGGCCTAACCGGGATGCAAGACCGCGTGCGCCAACTGAGCGGCGAGATCCACACCCTGGTGCGCCGCTCCGTCAACGAATCGCAAGGGCGGTCGGCCACCCGCAATGTCACGATCGGCCACTCCACGTCCATTACGGCCGGCCTGGGCGGGGCCATCGGCGCGCTCGTCGGCTTCTCACTCGGCCGCGCCCAGATGGAGAGCACGACCGACGGAACCGCCGATAGCCAGACGGTAGCCTTCTCCCACGAAAAGCTGGACAAGACGGCCCACTATTGCGAGCAGATGCTCGACGCCTTCCAGGTTCGGCTGCAACGCGGGCGCAATCTGGGTTTCTGGAACGTGGGCGTCTTTCTGGCGAGCGAGGACGAGTACGCCTTCCTGCGCGCTCAGGGGATTTTACGCGGCCTCTACACCGGCCACCAGAGCTTCGCCGAGCCGCTGCGCATGGTCGATCTGTCGGAGGCGCCGGTCGAAGTGGGCGAGGCGCTGGAAGCGTTGCGCATCCCCCGGCTGGATTGGCACGAGGACGAGCCGCACCCAATCGGGCCGGAGTTCTATGGGCTGGGCACGCCCATGGCTACCGACGAACTGGCGGTGATGATGAGCCTGCCCCACCGTGAGGTGCCGGGGCTGAAGCTTGTCTCCACAACCGACTTCAACCTCAACCCTCCGTCCATCGCCGGCTTCGAGTTGGGCAAGCTGGTCTATCGCGGCGAGGAGTTGAAGAAGACGCCGGTGAGCGTCTCGCCTCAGGGGCTGACCCGTCACGCCTTCGTGACTGGCCTGACCGGCTCCGGCAAGACGAATACCTGCCTGGCGCTGCTGTCGGCCGCCCGCGCCGGCGACCAGAAGGTGAACTTCCTGGTCATCGACCCGGCCAAGACGGAGTACCGGTTCCTCTACCACGACGAGCGGGTGAAAGATGACCTGCTCGTCTTCACTCTGGGCGAGGAGGTCGCCCCGTTCCGGCTGAATCCGTTCGAGTTCGACCGCGACTTTCCCCTGTTGGGTCACATCGACCTGGTGAAGGCCGTCTTCAACGCCGCCTTTCCCATGTACGCCTCCATGCCCTACCTGCTGGAAGAGGCGATCCTGTCCATCTATCAGGAGCGCGGCTGGGACGTGGCCCGCGGGACCAACCGCTACGTCAAAGTGAAAGACCCGGCGGCCGACCTGACCCCCTATCTGCCGCGCCTGAGCGACCTGCACGACCAGGTGGACGTTATCGTCTCCAGCAAGCGGTATGGGGCGCAACTGACCCAGGACATCAGCGCCGCGCTGCGCGCCCGGCTGGGCAGCCTGTTGCACGGCACGAAGGGGCTGATGCTGGACACGGCCCGCGGCACGCCCATCGACATGCTGCTGGAGCGCCCCGTAGTGCTGGAACTGCGCGGCGTGCCCGACGAGGACGAGAAGGCGTTCATCATGGCCCTGCTGTTCATCCGGCTCTATGAGGCGTGCCGGGCGCGGGGCATGTCCAAGGCGTTGCGTCACCTGACGCTCATCGAGGAGGCCCACCGGCTGCTGCGCCACGCGCCGCCGGTCGCCTCGGCCGAATCGGCCAACCCGCGCGGCAAGGCGGTGGAGATGTTCGCCGACATGATGGCCGAGATGCGCGTCTATGGCGAGGGGTTCGTCATTGTTGACCAGACCCCCAGCAAGCTTATCCCCGACGCCATCAAGGGGTCGAACCTGAAGATCGTCCACCGGCTGCTGGCGCTGGACGACCGCGCCGCCGTCGGCAACGCCATGAACCTGACGCCGGGCCAATTAGAGGAGCTGCCTCGGCTGCGACAGGGGGAGGCCATCATCCACAGCGAGGAGTTGGAAGAGGCGTGCCGGGTGCAGATCAACAACGTGGAAGACCCCCTGATGGACCGGCAGAAGGGCCAGACGCCCCAGGAGCAAGACCGGGCGACGCGGCGGCTTGTACGGGAGCGGATGGTCGGCTGGGCCGGGCAGCAGACTGCCCTCCCGAACGACGTTCCCGGCGCAGCCGAACTGATCCGCCTGGCCCCCGACGCGCCGGCGCTGGCCGGCCGCTTTCTGTCCATCCTCCTGCTCGGCGTCGGCCCCCTGACAGAGACGTGGCGCGAGTTGGAGGCGTCGCTCCACGAGGCGTCGCTCGACGAGGCAGCGCTCGACGAGGCAGCGCTCGACGAAGCGGCGCGCGGCGCGGACGGCGCGCCCCCGGAGGCGCTCGACCGCCTGCGGCTAGCTTTGGCCGCGACGGCAGCGCGGCGCTTCCGCGCGGCGCACGGCCCGCCCCAGACGTGGGATGCGCAGCTGGAGCTTCAGGCAGCGCTGGCCCGGCTGTGGGGCTACCGGGTGGTCGACTGGTGGGATCATCCGGCCCGGCTGGCGGTGGTGCGCGACCGGCTCGACGGGCTGCGCGCCCTGGTGCGGGGGCGCGTCGCCTTCGCCCCGGCGGCGCGGCGACCGGGCTGCGCCGCCTGTCCGCGGCGCTGCTATTTCGGCCATCGGCTGCAAGAGGTCAACAATCCCGACGTTGTCCCGCTGCTGGGGCGGCTGCGCAACGCCGGCTCCGGACAGAAACTTGACATAACGATCTGGCGGCGCGCCGCCGTTGGGCAACTCGGCTTCTCGCTGCCCCGGTCGGCCGACAGATTGGCGCAGGTGGCTGGCTACTGTCTACTGACCCAGGCGACGACCGACGCGGGGCTGCTGGCCGAGGCGCGCCGCGCGCTCGACGCGCAAGCCGTGGAGAAGTAACCATGAGCGAGATGATGGGCGGCGAGATGGGCGACTTTGGCGGCATGGACGCCGGCAGCGACTTTGGCGGCGACATGGGCGACATGGGCGACGTGGGCGACGTGGGCGACGCGCCGGCCGAGATGGAGCCGCCGGTCGACGCTTCACCGTCGGACGCCGGAACGCTCGACGCCGAGGCAACCGGCGCGGGAGCGTCCGACGCCGGGGCAGGGTGGGGGGAGGGGAATCTGCTGGACGAGCGGGGCGCGGCGTGGGATGGGTTGCCGGGCGAGGCGGATGGGGTCGCAGCCGGGATGGATGAGCCGGCCGGCGACCCGCTGGACGAGGCGGGCGGGGCGGAAGACGGCTGGCCGGCGGCGGTGGAAGCGCCGGAGGGGGATCCGCTGGATGAGGCGGCCGAGGATCAGGCGGCGGCTGAGGCGGAAGCGCAGGCCCACGCCGAAGCGGAAGCGCAGGCCGCCGAGGAACAAGCGGCTGAGGAAGCGGCGGCGGCCCACGCCGAGGCGGAAGCGGCCGAAGCGGAAGCGGCAGTCCAAGCTGAGGCGGAAGCGGCCGAGGAACAAGCGGCGGCCGAAGCGGAAGCACGGGCCGCTGAGGAACAAGCGGCTGAGGAAGCGGCGGCCCAGGCCGAGGCGGAAGCGGCCGAGGAACAAGCGGCGGCCGAAGCGGAGAAGGCCGCCCAGGTCGAAGCGGAAGCCCAGGCCGCCGCGGAGCAGATGGCAGCCGAAGAAGCGAAGACAGCCGAGGAAGCGAAGGCAGCCGAAGCGGAGAAGAAGGCGGCCGAGGATGAGGCCGCCCAGCCCAAAGTGTACAGCGACCCGCGCCACGCCAAGGGGGCGGAGCTGGAAGACGCCTACGGCAACTATCTGGAGAGCAACGAAGACCTGGACGCCCTGCCCCGCCACGGCTCCGTTACGACGCCCGGCTTCGACGCTGTATATTATGATAAGGTCAATGACCAAGTCGTGGTGGTGGAAGAGAAGAACTACGGCTCCGAGGGCCGGGCCGGTTACGTGAGCGATATCAGCGCCTGGGAGAAGGATCACTGGAGCAAGAACGTGACCGATACAGCCAAGGCGATAGAGGCCAGCGACCTGGACGAGGCGACGAAGGACAAGATGACCGCCGCGCTGTATGACGGCAGCGTGGTCAAGGAGTTGGTCATCGGCAAGGATACGCGCGTTTCCAATGAGAACCTCGACGCCAAAGGGGTAGGCCGCCTCGTCCACTTCGACGCTGGCGCGGCCAGCCTGCTGAAGGTGGATGAAAGAGCGAAATCGTAGTGAATGGGGTGTAATATGAATGGCACGCAAGTGTGGCGGGAACACGCTGATTTGCTGGCGCGCGCGATGCGGATCGGCCGCCAGTTGGTGGAACAGGGGAAGGGCAACCTCTATCAAATAGGCCACACCTTTTTCGAGGCAGCGTTCGGCGCCTACCTGGCGCGGCCAGAGGGCGGCGAATGGCGGCCGCAACTGGATGAGGCCCTGTCGCTCTTCGTCCGGGCCGTCGAACGAGACGATTGCCGCCTGTGGCCCGAATACCCCTTCAATCAGGCCCACCTCCATCTGGAAACGTATCTCGGTCAGTGGTGGGCCGGGCAGGAGGCCGAGGCGTTCCAGCTAGACCGTTCCATCAACCTCAACGTCGAGGGGCTGTTTGACGGCCAAGCCCACCCCCAGAGCAGCTACGCGGCCATGCCGCCCGGCTACTTGCTGCGCGGCGACGCCGAACACCTGGCTACCTTCTGGCAACTCATGGAGGAGCAGGGCGGCCTGGAGCGCCTGCCGGCGGAGTTGGCGCTCTGGCGGCGGTGGTCGGTCGCCTTCCTGGAAGGCCAAAGGACGCCCGACGCCTTTTGGGCGGCCTACGCCGCCGACACGCGCCGACGCAAAAGCCCCACCGACCGGCCGGCCCGCTTCTATTTGGCCGCGGCCAAGATCGCCCTCGAGCAGTTCGCCGTCGCCGCGCCGCCGGCGGACGTCTTGCGCCGATTGGCCGTGGAGCCGTGGCGCAAGGGCTAGGAACGCGGATGGAGGGTGCGCATGCTGCTATGGTGTCTCAACCTCGCTTTCGCCGCGCTGCTGCTGACGCCGGCCGTCCTGGCGCTCGTCTGGTGGCGGCGGGATGAGTCGCGTCCCGCTCCCTTCGCCCTCGCCGGCGTGGCGCTCATGCTGATCAGCTTCTTCATCCTGCCCTGGCTCAGCCTGCGCCCGCTCGACCTGATCGGCCTGGGGTGGCTGGGCGAGGCGCTGCCCACCGCCAGCCGGCTGCTCGTCCTGCTGGGCATCCGGTCGCTGGAGACGGCGCTGCGCTGGTTAGGCGTGACTGGCTTGCTGACCAACTGGCGCGGCTGGCTGACGCTGCCGCTCACCACCGGGCCGGCCGTCTGGATCGTCTCGACGCTGCTGGGGGCGCTGGTCTTCGTCGCCGCCCACGTCGTGAACTGGACGCGGGCCAGGTGGGCGGCCTGGCTGCTGCTGCTCGCCGCCGCCGGGCTGACGCTGCTGATCGCCTATCACCTGCCCATCATCGACGGGCTGGGCGAGCGGCCGTACCCCCAGGCGTCGACCATCGCCTTGCCCATTCTGGCCGCGCGCCTCCACTGGGCCGGCCCGGCGGTCATGGGCCTGGGCCTGGCGCTGTGCTTGATCGGCGCGCTGCACGCGTTGAGCGAGCCGCCCCCGGCCGGCCCGGAGGAGCTTTTATGAACCGCGCCGCGGCCATCATCTTCGGGTTGGGGCTGGCGCTGCTGCTGGCCGCCGCCTGTCTGCCCTGGGTCGCCTTCGACCCGCTGGCCGAGCGCGCCGACCGACTGGAACAGTTGGAGGCGCTGGCTGCCGACCCATCACTGCCCGCTTTCATCCGTGACGAACTGGCCGCGCGCGGCATCCGGCCCGGACTGCCGCCGGAGCGGCTGTGGGCGCTGCTGGGCCAGAACCAGTTCCCGGCCAACTTCGACTTTGTGCGGGCGCACGAGCGGCTCTTCTCCTGGCATCTGCTGGCGCTGCAAACCGCGGCCCTCGTGAAGCTGGCCGTGGTCGGGGTCTACGTGGCCGCGGCGCTGGCCGCCGGACTGCTGATCGCCGTGGCTGCCGGGGCGGGGGGCGACCGGCTGGACCGGGCGGCGGCCGCGGCGGCGCTGCTCTTTGGCGGGGCGCTGCTACTGACGCTGGCGACCACGCCGCTGCTCGACACCTTCGGTCACGTCGGCGAGTGGGGGCCGGGCTGGCTCGACGCGCTCAGCGGGGCGCGGGCGACCCTCGCGCCGCAGGCCCTCGCCCCCCTGGCGCTGCTCCTCCTGGCCGCGGGCGCGGCGCTCATCGGGTCGCTGGGCCAGCCGCGCGCGGCGGCCGGTTGGAACGACGAAGGGGACGGCTGAGGGCGCGACGATGGCCCGGCGGCGGCAAATGGACAGCCCCGGCCACCGCCGCAACATCCTGGCCCTGGCCTGACGTTCGACGAGACGTTCACCCTGGCCGCCGACGCCGCGCCGGGGTTCTATCATCTGTGGCTGTTCGCAGACGCGGCCGGGGGCAGACGCTGGTGGTGGATCGGGTGGCGCGGGTGAAGTAGAGGCAAGGGGCGCGTCGTCGCGCGGGAATACCGGGTAAAGTTATGGTTTAACTAATGTAGCTTAATATAACTATATCCGCGCACCAGGACCCGCGGCGCAATAGTCACCCCCTACCCTCCGGCGCCAGTAGCCACACATATGATGGCAATATCGCCCTGAGCCTCGCGGTGAGGCTGCTATCGCCCCTGCCTGTCGCCAGCGACGGTCTGTGGTTCTTTATGAAGCATAAGGTGGGAAGTAAGAACACGATGGCAAACTGCTACTACTGGTATAAGAACC
>NZ_JAYRVJ010000598.1:0-6232 GCF_041918635.1 Promineifilum sp. (SeqCode) | reverse complement strand
GCTGTCCACCGACTGGCCGGCGCGACGGGCTTTCAACTTCATGCGCGGCACGGCTGATTGGGGCCGGCCCTACACCGTCGAGGTGGCCGGCCGGCCGGTGCGTCTGGCTGTAGCCGACGCCTACAATGACCTCACCTTCGACCGGCCGAGCGTGCGCCACGGCCGCAACATCCTGATCCGCTTCAATCCCGGCATTCTCTACGCCCGCACCACCCCTTAGCGCCATGAGCGCCTCCCGCCGCCCGCTGTGGCTTCTTGTTAGCGTCGTCTTGAGCGTAGTCGCGCTCTCGATAGGGCGTGGCGTCCTCGTGAGCGCGGGGGAGCGGGGGGGCAGGGGAGCAGGGGAGACTAACGGTCGACCGCCTATTCTGATCGACAGCGTTCTCTTCGACGGCTACGCCGCCGATGACGCCGACGAGGCGGTGCGGATCATCAACGCCAGCGCGGCGGCGGCCACGCTGATCGGCTGGCGGTTGGGGGACGGCGGCTCGCCCGGCGCGCTCCTGCCGTCGCTGACGCTGGCCCCCGGCGCGGCGCTGTGGATGGCCCGCGACGCCGGCGCCTTCCGTTTCCAGTTCGGCCGCGCCCCCGACCTGACGCTCAGCCCATGGCCCGGCTACAGCAACGCCGGCGACGAGGTGGTGCTGCGCGACGCGACCGGCGCCCCGGCCGACGTGCTGGTCTACCTGGCTGGCGATGCGACACAGGCCGGCTGGCTCGGCCCCACGCTCGCGCCCTACCGCGTATCCGGCCTTTTTGCCGCCGAGGGGCAGGTGCTCTACCGCCGCCGCGATCCGACCGGCGCGCCTGTGGCCGACACCGACAGCGCCGCCGATTGGGCACAGTCCACCGGCGACCCTATAGCCGGCCGCAAGGTGCGCTACCCGGGCTGGGAAACCGACCGCTTCCAGGCCCCGGTGGTCATCACGGCCACGGCCATGCTGACCGTCGCCGTGGCCCCCGACAACGCCTACGAGGTCGTGGTCGGGGCCATCGGCCGCGCCCGCTCCTCGATTCAGCTATCGTCGCTGACGCTGGAGCATGCCGGTGTGGGCGAGGCGCTGGCCGCCGCCGCCCGGCGCGGGGTGGCCGTGACGGCGCTATTGGAAGGCGCGCCGCCCGGCGGCCTGACCGACCAGGAGCGCTACGTCTGCGGCCTGATCGAGCGCGCCGGCGGGGCGTGCTGGTTCATGATCAGCGACGAGAACCGCCGCGTCCACAACCGCTACCGCTTCCTGCATGCCAAGTACCTGGTCATTGACGACCGCATCAGCGCCATCAGCAGCGAGAACTTCAGCCCCGACAGCCTGCCCGACGACGACAAGGCCGACGGCACGCTCGGCCGGCGCGGCGTGGTGCTGCTGACCGACGCGCGGGCGGTGGCCGCGCACCTGACCGCGCTCTTCACCGCCGACCTCGACCCGGCCCACCCCGACCTCGTCCGCTGGTCGGCCGCCGACCCGGTCTACGGCCCGCCGCCGGACGGCTTCACCCCCATCACCGAGTCGGGCGGGACGGGCTACGCCGTGCGCTTCCCGCAGCCGGCCGTCTTCTACGGCTCGCTGGTCTTCGAGATCATCCAGGCCCCGGAAAACAGCCTGCGCGCTATGGATGGTCTGCTGGGCCTGCTCGGCCGGGTGGGGGAGGGGGACACGCTACTGGTAGAGCAACTGGAGGAGCGGCCCCACTGGGGCGCGACGACGAGCAACCCGGCAGCTGACCCCAACCCGCGCCTGGAGGCTTACCTCGACGCGGCCCGGCGCGGCGCGGATGTGACGCTGCTGCTCGACGCTTTCTTCGACGACGCCGACAGCGCCACGAGCAACGCCGCCGCCTGCGCCTATGCCAACGACACTGCCCGGCGGGAGTCGCTGCGCCTGCGCTGCCAGGTGGGCAACCCGGCCGGCCTGGGGCTGCACAACAAGATGGTGCTGGCCCAGATCGACGGCCGGGGCGTCATCCACGTCGGCAGCCTTAACGGCACGGAGATGTCGAACAAGGGCAACCGCGAACTGGCCGTCCAGGTGCGGTCAGACGCGGCCTATGCCTATCTGGCCGAGCTGTTCGCCGGGGATTTGTCCCACACCATCCACCTGCCGGTCATCCTCGGCCAGTTCCAAGGCGCGGCCACGCATCCGCTCATCAGCGAGATCGTCTACGACACGCCGGGGCAGGACGAGGCGGAGTTTGTCGAGATCGTCAACCCGACCGGCGCGGCCATCGACCTGACCGGCTACGCCCTGGGCGACGCGGTGCTGATGACCGACTTCGAGGACATGCGCCTCTTGCCGTTCGGCATCGTCCTGCCACCCAATGGCGTGCTGGTGGTGACGCTCAGCGCTGTGGCCTTTCGCGCTGAGTTCGGGGTGGAGCCAAATCTGGAGATTCTTGACAGCGACCCGGCCGTGCCCGATCTGATCGACCTGCCGGCCTGGGGCGACCCGGAGGCGGTGTTCCAGCTGGGCAACCTGGGGGACGAGGTGCTGCTGATGAACCAGACGGGCGTGGTGGACGTGGTGACCTATGGCGACGGGGCGCATCCGGCGGCCGTGGCCTGCCCCCTCCTCGCGCCGCCGGCCCACACGCTGGAGCGCTACCCCTACTGGCGCGACAGTCGCGTCTGCCCGAGCGATTTTCGGGCGTGGCCGTTTCCTAGTCCGGGTAGGTTGCCTTGAGGAAGCGCGGGGGAGCAGGGGAGCGGGGGAGCGGGGGCAGGTGGCACAGGATTCTTCTCCGGGCAGCGCGAAGCCCCGCCGGAGGGCAGGGCTTCGACATAAGGGGGATGAGACAGACGCGAAGCGCGTCCGCTATGACTGCTCGGTCAGGAGGCGGTCGATCTCGCCGCGAATGGAGGTCAGATCATCCAGCCGCAGGTAGACGATGGCGTAGCGTACGTAGGCCACCAGGTCCAGTTCCTTCAGCTTGCGGATGACCATGTCGCCCACAATCCGGCTCTTGACCTCTTCCTGACCCATCCGTTGTAACTCCGACTCGATCTCGCCGGCCACGCGCTCGATGTCGGCGGCCGAGATCGGCCGCTTGGCGCAGGCCACGCGGATGCCGCCCAATAGCTTCTCGCGTGAGAACTCCTCGCGCGTGCCGTCCTTTTTGATCAGCAACGGCGTGGCCAGAATGGGCCGCTCATACGACGTAAAGCGTTGGCCGCACGCCTCGCACACCCGCCGGCGGCGCGTGCCGCCCCGCCGGTCGTGGCTGGTGTCGATGACGTGCGTCTTCTCATAAGTGCAATAGGGACAGCGCATACCCCTGGCCTCCGTGGAACTTCGCCGGTTGTGTAGATGAGGTAGCCATATATTGGGTCAGGCGCGCGGTCGAAACCCTGACTGACCCTACATATGCTACCTATTCACATTCTACCACGGCGACCATTCCCGGCAACGGCCAAGAAATTGGACGCTGATAACGCTGATGACGCTGATCTTCGCCGATAAGAGCTATTTGTTTCTTATCGGCGAAAATCAGCGCTATCAGCGTCATCGGCGTTCCATTCTTACTGTCGCTTGCGCAGGAACGCCGGCACTTCCATGTCGTTGAAGCGGTAGGCGTCCCGGTTGGTCGGCTGGTTGCCACTCTGGGGGCGCGCAGCCGGCGCGCTGGCGGCCTGGGCGTGCGCGGGCACAGGCTCGCGGGCCGGCGGCCGGTTGGGCATTAGCCGTGGCTGCTGCACCGGCGAGGCCATCTGGCGCATGGGCATGGTGTGTTCGAAGCCCGTGGCGATGACGGTGATGCGAATCTTGTTGGTCATCTTCTCGTCGATGACCGCGCCGAAGATGAGGTTCACGTCCGGGTGGGCCGTCTCGCGGATGATGGACGCGGCCTGGTTGATCTCATAGAGCGTCATGTCCGGCCCGCCCGTCACGTTGAACAGGATGCCGCGCGCGCCGTCGATGGTCACGTCCAGCAGGCGGCTGGAGAGCGCCTGGGTGGCCGCGTCGCGGGCGCGCTCGTCGCCGGAGCCTTCGCCCACCGCCATCAGCGCCGCGCCGCCCATGGACATGATCGCCTTCACGTCGGCGAAGTCCAGGTTGATCAGGCCGGGCACGGTGATCAACTCGCTGATGCCCTGGATGCCCTGGCGCAGGATGTCGTCGGCCATGCGGAAGGAGTCGAGCAGCGATACGCGCTTGTCGGCCATCTCCAGCAGGCGGTCGTTGGGGATGACGATCAGCGTGTCCACGTGCTCCTTCAGCTGTTCGATGCCCGCCTCGGCCGCCCGCAGCCGCTGCGAACCCTCGAACGTGAAGGGCCGCGTGACAACGCCGATGGTCAGCGCCCCGGCATCGCGCGCCGCGCGGGCCACGGTCGGGGCCGCGCCCGTGCCGGTGCCGCCGCCCATGCCGGCGGTCACGAAGACCATGTCGGAACCTTGCAGCGTGTGGCGCAAGTCCTCGAGGGACTCCTCGGCCGCCCGCGCGCCCGTCTCCGGGTCGCCGCCGGAGCCCAGACCGCGCGTCGTCCGCTCGCCGATGGCGATGCGGACGGGGGCGTTGCTGCCCAACAACGCCTGCTGGTCGGTATTGACGGCCACAAATTCCACGCCGGCGATGTTCTCGTTGATCATGCGGTTCACGGCGTTGCTGCCGCCCCCGCCCACGCCGACGACGCGGATCAGCGCCGAGCCTTCCGTGGTCGGCATCCGCTGCGCATCTCTGCCTCTGTACTCTGCATTCATGTCTCTATCCCCTTTTCACTAAAACGAATTTCCGATAAGTAGGTTTTAGGGGCTAGGTTCTAGGGGCTAGGGGAATAGTGCTTCCCCAAATCCCTGGTCCCTCACCGGCGGACTCTTATCCCTGGTCCCTAGCCCCTAGTCCCTATCCAGGTAACAACGTCCTGATGATGCTGCTCACCCGCCGCCCCCATTGGCCGGGGACGTTGGCGCGCGCCTGATACCGGTGGTGGTCCATGGTGGCCCACCGCAGCAGGCCGACGCTCGTGGCGTAGGCCGGGCTGTGCAATGAATCGACCATGCCGACCAGGTTCTTGGGTGTCGCCACCCGGGCCGGCACATTCAACACCCGCTCGGCCACGTCGGTGATGCCGCGCAGCAGCGCCGTGCCGCCGGTCAGGACGATACCGGCGGGCAGCAGCTCGTCGTAGCCGGACTGCTGGATGTCCTTCAGAATCAACTGGAAGATCTCATCGACGCGGGCCTCGATCACCTGAGCCAAGTCCTGCCGGCCGACCTGAATCCGCTCGCCGCCAAATGGTTCGACAGTGAAGACGAAATCCGGGTCGATGTCCGCCGGGCGGCAGTCGCCATACTGAATCTTCACCCGCTCGGCCACCTCATAGGGCGCGCGCAGGCCGATGGCGATGTCGTTGGTGATGTGGTAGCCGCCGATGGGGATGACGCAGGTGTGCCAGACCGTGCCCTGCTTATAGAGGGCCAGGTCGGTCGTGCCGCCGCCGATGTCGGCGATGAGGACGCCCATCTCCTTCTCGGCCGGCTCCAGCACCGCCTCGGCCGACGCCAGCGCGTTCAGCACCATCTCCTCGGCGCTGATGCCCACGGTGTCGGTGCAGTGGGTCAGGTTTTGCAGAGCCGAGCTGGCCGCGGTCACGATGTGAGCCTCGATCTCCAGCCGCCAGCCATGCATCCCCAACGGCTGCCGCACCCCCTCGTGGTCGTCGATGGTGTAGTGGCGCGGGATGAGGTGGATGATTTGCCGGTTGCTGGGGATGGGGATGGCCTGGGCCGTTTCCAGGGCGCGGTCGATGTCGGCCGGCGTGACCCCGCTCTCGTTGCGCCCGATGGCTACCAGGCCGCGGTTATTGGTCGAGCTGATGTGCTCGCCGGCGATGCTGACCAGCGCCCGTGACAACTGGTAGCCCGAGGTCTGCTCGGCCGCTTCCACCGCGCCGGCCAGGGCCACTGACGCCGACGGCACGTCGACGATCATGCCCTTGCGCATGCCGCTCGACGGCTGCATTCCCAGCCCGATGATCCGCAGCTCCCGGTTGCCCGGCCGGCTGCCGGGGCCGGCGCTGTCCAACGCGCCGACCAGCGCGCAGATCTTGGTCGTGCCGATGTCGATCCCGAATACGATGTCTTCCATATCAGTACCCCTGCAGTGACCAGTGGTCAGTGCCCTATGGCACAAGCCGATAATAGGGCTTGTACTGGTTGCTGACGCTGATGTACTCCGGCCGCAGGCCGCGATCCACCAGGCTCGCCACCACGGTCTCATAGACGGCCAGCTTCTGGTGC
>NZ_JAYRVJ010000597.1:0-2130 GCF_041918635.1 Promineifilum sp. (SeqCode) | reverse complement strand
GCCGGTTGGCGCATGAACGTCGGCACGCCGGCATAGGCCAGCAAGTGCCCGCCCAGGGCGGGGTTGCGCTCAGGCCGCATAGGACGGTTCCTTGCCGGCGGCCCACTTCTCCATTTCGCGCTCGACGTTTGTGCCCCAGTGGACGCCGCGGCCGAGCGTGGTCTGCTCGACGACCTCGAAGTCGCCGAAGTAGCGGCTCATGACGCGCTCCACGCGGCTCGCGTCATACGGCTTGCAGGAGAACACGTCGACGAACGCCTGGCCCAACTCGCTGTAGGTGTGGATGGCGGCGTGCGACTCGTATAGGATGATGACGCCGGAGTAGCCGGCGCGCTGTGGCTCGCCCGCCTCTTCGGTGACCATTGGCCCGGCCAGGACGTTCATGTCCAACTCGTGAACCAGGTCAACCAGGAACTTGTTGATGGTCTCGCCATCACCCAACGCCACGCGATTACGCACGTTGGCAACACGCATCATCAGATGCAGACCGTACACATCCTTCATGGGAACAATTCTCCTCGGAAGAGTGGGATATTAATCTGTCCGCTAACCTGGGGGGGATGGTTCCTTGCGTCGCGTGGACGGACTGTATTATGCAGATAATCCGCGAAATGTAAAGCCCATTAGTGGGGCATTTTCCGATATTTTAATGTTTGTCACGCATTAGTGGGGGTGGAAGGTTTGTAGTCAGGCAATTCATGGCCGTTCTTCCTGCCCCACGCTAAGAACGGCAATGAATTGCCTGACTACGAACGTATGCAGCCTGACAGGCTGCGCTACGACGCGCGGGGTCTTTCTTCGTGGAAGGCGTCAGCGTAATACCAGGCGATCAACCGCTCCTCCGCCCACGGCCGCAGGGCGTTCATGAGGGCGATGCCCGGCTCGGAAGCCAACCCGGCGGCCAGCGCGGCGCGGTCGGCGAAGTAGGCTTCGACCACCAGATGGAAGCGCGACTGACCGAGCGGCTGCCCTCCCACCCGGCTGATCTCCACCGCCGCCAGCCCCGGCAGTTTGTCCATCAGCGGCACGTGCGTGCCGCTGAAGAATTCCTCGAGCGCCGTCTCGTCATCGACGCGGTAGTAGAGGACGACGAATTTGTGCATAAGATAGGGGCTAGGGGCTAGGGGCTAGGGACTAGGGTTCTTGTTTGATCCCTAGTCGCTAGACCCTAGTCCCTATTTGCTCCAGACGGCTGCCAGCCGCCGTTTCAACTCCGCGCGGCGGGCGGCGTAGGTGGCCTCGTCAAGTTGGCCCGCTTCGCGAGCGTCGTCCAGGGCGGCGATGGCCCGCAGTAGGTCGTCGCGCTCGCCGCCGGCCGCCAGGGCCGGCTCCTCTTCCCACTCCTCATCGGCCCGCCGCCCCTGCCAGGCGCGCCACAGGAAGATGCCGCCCACCGCCGCCGCCAGCAGCGCGCCCAGGCCGATAGCCAGCTCGCGGGTCGGGTCGCGGTTGACGACCGCGCCGCCGGCCGCATCCGTCACCACGCTCGGCCGCCCCTCCAGTTCGATGGTGATCGTCTCGCCCGCGGGCACGCCAGGGCCGTTGTAGTTCAGGAACGTTTCCCCCTGGCCGAATGTCTGCGGCGCTTGCGCCACCCAGGGCGCGTTGGTCACCGACACGCCGGCGTCGGGCAGAATGATAGTGGTCGTCGCCGTCTCATAGAAGATGGGGTGGGCGAAGCTCATGCCGTCGCTGTAGGGCAGGGCGTAGCGCACCAGCAGCGTCAGCGCCCCCTCCCCCGGCCGCAGCGGCAGCGGGTCGGCCCAGCCGCGCGCCGTGGGCACAAAGTCGCTGGCCGGCAGGAAGGAGTCCATCGAGCCGAAGGAGCGCTGGAACTCTACGTTCTGCGCCCCCTCCGGCACGGCCACCTCGATCACGCCCTGGGCCGGATCGCCCGTCGCGCCGACGAAGACCGCGTTCTGATCGTTATTGATGATGTAGAGCTGGTTGACTTGCACCAGGTCGTCGGCGAACTCCAGCACCACGTGCAGTTGGGCGATGTTGACGGCGGCCGGGTCGCTGGTCTTCTCGTAGACGGTAATGGGCAGGTCTAGCTCGGTGCGGCTGCGGCTGAGTTGATCCGCGCCGCTGCTGAAGTTGAGGCCGTTGAGGGACGCGCCGGCGATGAAG
>NZ_JAYRVJ010000596.1:0-1957 GCF_041918635.1 Promineifilum sp. (SeqCode) | reverse complement strand
GGCGAGGGGCTGGAGATCGAGGAGCCGCTGGGCATCGGCGGTTTCGGCGGCGGCGGCGGCGGCGATGAGGCCGCGGCGTCCTTCCGGCTCGAAGAGGAAGATGACGTGCGCCAGGACTTCAAGGACACCGCCTACTGGGAAGCTAAGCTGCTGACCGACGAGAACGGTCAGGCCTCGGTGGAGATTCCGCTGCCCGACAACGTGACGACGTGGCGATTGCACAGCAAGGCGGCTACGACGGACACGCAGGTCGGCCAAGCCAGCGTTGACATCCTGGCCCGCCTGCCGCTCATCGTCCGGCCCGTGACGCCGCGCTTCTTCACCGTCGGCGACGTTGTATCGCTCGGCGCGAACGTCAACAACAATACTGACGCCGACATCGAGGCGACGGTCACCCTGGAGGCGGCCGGCGTGGTCATCGACGGCGAGGCGGAGCAGACGGTCAACGTGCCGGCCGGCGGGCGCGCCCTGGTGCGCTGGGACGTGACGGTGGAAGACGTGGCCGCGGCCGACCTGACCTTCCGGGTGGAGGGCGGCGGCTTCAGCGACGCCAGCAAGCCGACCATCGGCAGCGCCGAGGACGGCCTGCTGCCCATCTACCGCTACGACGGCCGCGACTTCGTGGCGACGGCCGGCGAACTGGACGAGGCCGGGCGGCGCGTCGAAGCGCTCATCCTGCCCCCCGGCGTGGACCCGGCACACGGCGAGGCGCTGGTGAAGCTCCAGCCGTCGCTGGCCGCGGCCATCATCGAGTCGTTCGAGGTCATGGAAGAGAGTCCCGTCTTCCCGACCTATCTGGAGTGCGCCGGCACGCTGGCCGACCGTCTGCTGCACAACACGTCCATCGAGGCGGCCATCCGCGAGTTGGAGCTCGACCTGACCGGCATGCAGGACGCCCTCGCCGCGCGCAACGCGTCGGATGCGACCAAACTGGCGGGCCTGCAAAAGGCGGACGGCGGCTGGGGCTGGTGCTTCAGCGACGAGAGCGACCCGTGGATCAGCGCCCAGGCGCTCCTGACCCTGCGGCGTGCGTCGGAGTTGGGGTATGAGGTCGAGGGCCACGTCATCACCCAGGCGACAGAGTACCTGCGCGACCAACTGGACCCGGTCAATCGGCTAGGCGACGCGTCCGAGGCCAACCGGCAGGCGTTCTTCCTCTACGTGCTGGCCGAAGCCGGCGACGACGTGGTGGCCGACGCCGACGAACTGGTGGCCGAACACCGCGCCCTGCTCGACCCGTTCGCCAAAGCGCTGCTGGCGCTGGCCTACGACCTGAACGGCGCGGTCGGCGAGAACCAGGAAGCGCTGCTGACTGACCTGAACGACGCCGCCATCATGAGCGCCACCGGCGCGCATTGGGAGGACGCCGAACAGGATTTCTTCAACTTAAGCAGCGACATCCGCGGCACGGCGATGGTCATCGACGCGCTGGCCCAACTCCAGCCGGACAGCCCGCTGCTGCCGCCGGCCGTGCGTTGGATCATGGTCGCTCGCCAGGCCGAGACATGGCCCACGCTGCACCAGGCGGCCTGGAGCGTGAAAGCGCTGAGCAACTGGATGGCCGTCTCCGGCGAACTGGAGGCCGACTACGCCTACGAGTTGCAGGTCAACCTGCAACCGCGGGCCTCGGGCAACTTCACCGCCGACGACGTAACCAGCTCCGAAGTGGTTGAGGTCCCGGTCAGTGAACTGCTGACCGACGACACCAACTTCTTCGACTTCCAGCGCGGCGAGGGCGCCGGCCGGCTCTACTACACACTGCGCCTGAACAGCGCCATCGCCGTCGACCAGCTCGACCCGATCAGCCGCGGGTTCGCCATCGAGCGCCGCTACTACGACGCCGCCTGCGACCCGGCGACCGAGACGTGTGAGCCGATCGACAGCATCGCCGCCAACGAGCGCGTGCGCGTCGAGCTGACCATCGTCGTGCCCAACGACCGCGTCTTCGTCGTGGTCG
>NZ_JAYRVJ010000595.1:0-6277 GCF_041918635.1 Promineifilum sp. (SeqCode) | reverse complement strand
GGCCCTCATTCTGCAGATTTCCGCCGGCATTCTGGCCGAGGCGCAGTTGTCGGTTCTGGGCCTCGGCCCGCGCACGACCGAGGAGGCCACACTGGGTCTGATGATGAACTGGGCCTTGATCTACCAGGCCCACATTCTGGGTAAGTGGTGGGCCTACTTCCCGGTCATCCTGGCCATCGCGCTGATCGCTTTCTCACTGAACCTGATGAATACCGGCCTCGACCAGGTATTCAACCCGGCGTTGAGAGACTAAGGGGCTGAAATGGAAAAGGTTATACTGGACGTAAAGGACTTAACCACCAAGTACGTCACCCGGTTTGGGGAGGATGTTTACGCGGTGGATCACGTCTCGCTGCAAGTGGAAGAGGGCAAGTCGCTGGGCATCGCCGGCGAGTCGGGTTGCGGCAAGTCGACGCTGGCGCTCAGCCTGATGGGCTACTACTTTCCGCCGCTCCACTACACCGGCGGCGACATCATCATCGGCGGCCGGACAATCACCGGCATGGACCCCGATGAGGTGCGCCGAACCGTGCTGGGCAGCGAGATCGCCTACATCCCCCAGGCGGCGATGAACGCGCTGAACCCCACCCAGAAGGTGATCCACTTTATTGAAGACGTATTCGACGCGCACAAGACGCACATGTCGAAGAAGGAAATCCACGAGACAGCCACGGGGTTCTTCCACGCCGTGGGTCTGCCGGAGGAGGTGCTGCACAAGTACCCCGTCGAGTTGTCGGGCGGCATGAAGCAGCGCACGGTCATCGCCATCTCCGTCATCCTGTCGCCGCAAGTGCTCATCGCCGACGAACCCTCTTCGGCGCTCGACGTGACCTCGCAGAAGATGGTCATCAAGATGCTGCGGCGATTGATGGATGGCGGCTACATCAAATCAATGATTTTCATCACCCATGAGTTGCCGCTCCTCTACAACGTGACCGACGACATCATGGTCATGTATGCCGGGCAAATCGTGGAGAAGGCCAGCTCTAAAGAAGTGGTGCTAGACCCGCTCCATCCCTACTCCCAGGGCCTCATGGGTTCGATCATGGTGCCAGAGAAGGGCCTGCGCGATGTGAAGCTGACGGCCATTCCGGGCGTGCCGCCCAATCTCAAGAACCCGCCGTCCGGCTGCCGCTTTGCCGACCGCTGCAAATACGTCATGCCCATCTGCCGGGCACAGACCATCCCGCTGCGCGACGTAGGCGGGGGGCGCGAATACCGTTGCGTTCTGTCACCCGAAGAATTGAGCGTGGCCCATGCCCGGGAGGTATACGCCAGACATGATAAATGAAAGAAAACCCTGTTTGCAGGGGGTAGGACTGACCAAAGTCTTCGGCCTCGGCCGCAAGAAAACCGTCGCCGTCGATAACGTGGATTTCACCTTCCACGAGGGCGAGGTTGTCTCCATCGTCGGCGAATCGGGCAGCGGCAAGACCACTCTGGCCAAGATGCTCCTCGGTCTGATTAACCAGACTTCGGGCGACGTCTACTTCCAGGGCCAGAAGCGCGATCTCGGCTCACATCGGAAGAAGAAGGAGTACTGGAAGAGCATTCAGGCCATCTTTCAGGATCCGTTCTCGTCCTATAACACCTTCAACAAGGTCGATACCGTGCTGCTGGACTGCATCCGCATGCGCGGCGGCAGCCATCTGTCCCGCGAGCAGAAGACCGAAATGATGATCGAAGCGTGCCGCTTCGTCAACCTGAAGTTCGAGGAGTTGACCAACAAGTACCCCTTCGAGCTGTCCGGCGGCCAGCAGCAGCGCCTCATGATCGCCCGCATCTTCCTGCTCAAGCCGAAGATCCTGCTGGCCGACGAGCCGACCTCGATGGTCGATGCCTGCTCCCGCTCGACGATCCTGGACGCGCTGCTGGATTTGCGCAACGAGATCGGCATGACGCCCATCTTCATCACCCACGACATCGGCCTGGCGTTCTACGTTTCCGATTCCGTCTACATCATGGAACGGGGCCGGTTCGTTGAAAGCGGCACGGCCGATGACGTGATTTTGAATCCGCAAGAGCCTTATACCAGGCGTCTGATCAGCGACGTGCCGAAGATCCGCGAAGAGTGGGACCTTTCCACCGTGTAGGGTCGGTGGAGTGTAGTACAACAGTGAATTTATCAACTTCTTCTAAGAGTAAGAGCCTGACCCGGCTCGGCCCCATCATCCTGGCCTATGCCGCCTTTGTGGCCCTGGGCATGCCCGACGGCCTGTTGGGGATCGCCTGGCCCACCATGCGGCTGGACTTCGGCGTGCCGCTGGATGCCGTGGGCATGTTGCTGGTGGCCTCGGTGATCGGCTACATGACCTCCAGCTTTCTGAGCGGCGCGCTGGTGGCGCGCCTGGGCGTGGGGCGACTGCTGGCGATCAGTTGCGCCCTCACCGGCGCCGCCCTCTTTGGCTACACCCTCGCGCCCTTCTGGTGGATGATGATCCTGTTGGGCGTGATGGCCGGCCTGGGGGCGGGGGCCATCGACGCCGGGCTGAACACCTATGCCGCGGCGCACTTCGGTGAGGGGCTGGTGCAGTGGCTCCATGCCAGCTACGGCATTGGCATCACGATCGGCCCCATCATCATCACCACTGCACTGACGACCTACGATTCCTGGCGGCTCGGCTATCGCATCGTCAGCGGTTTCCAGTTACTCATGGCCCTGGCCTTTGTCTTCACCCTGTCGTGGTGGAGCGATGGTCGCCAGACCCCGGCCGAAGGCCCCCAGGAAAAGAAGCTGACGGATTATAAGACCTCGATGTCGGAGACGGTGCGCCGGCCCCGCGTCTGGCTGAGCGTGGCGCTGTTCTTTCTCTATGTGGGAGCGGAAGTGTCGCTGGGCATCTGGGCTTACAGCCTGCTCACGGAGTCGCGCGGCGTGTCGCCGCAGTTGGCCGGCCTCCTGACCGGCAGCTATTGGGCCATGTTTACCATCGGCCGCATCCTGGCCGGGCTGTATGCCAAGCGCCTGGGAGTAAACATCCTGGTTCAGGGCGGGATAGGGCTGGCTTTTCTCGGCTCTGCCTTACTGTGGTGGAACCCGTTCCCGCTGGCGAATCTGCTGGCGGTCGCTCTGGTGGGCATCGCCATCGCCCCCATCTTCCCGGCGCTCATCTCCGGCACGAGCCGGCGCGTGGGCGTCCGCTTCGCCGCCAACACCATCGGCATGCAGATGGCGGTGACGGGACTGGGCGGGTCTCTCATCCCCAGCCTGATGGGCGTGCTGGCCCGCCGTACTTCTCTGGAAGTGATCCCGATCTGTCTGACGCTGATATTCCTGACTTTGTTCGGGCTATACCGGCTGTCCATGACCAGGGTTCGAGGAGAACGCGGGCATGCTGCTTGACGGACAGACGAACCGGTTGCTTGGTTACCCGGCCGACGCGCGGCTGTTGATTATCAACGCCGACGATTTCGGGATGTGCCATGCGGTGAATGAGGCCGTCATGCGCGCGCTGCCGACGGGCGTACTCCGCTCGGCAACCGTGATGGTTCCCTGTCCCTGGGGATTGCATGCCATGCGCTTCCTGGCCGCTCATCCCGAAATCCCCTTCGGCGTGCATCTGACCGCTATCTCCGATTGGGCTGATTACCGCTGGGGGCCGTTATGCCCCCGTGAGGAAGTGCCGTCACTGATCCGCGAGGATGGCACCTTCTATAACTTTGATCAGATGCAACATTTCCTGGCTCAGGTCGATTTGGGCCAACTGGAGCTGGAGTTTCGGGCGCAGATCGAAGCGGTGCTGGCCTACGGGCTGCGGCCGACCCATCTCGATTGGCACTGCCTGCGCCTCGATGGCTGGGATGCCGTTTCTGAGGTGATGTTGGGATTGGCACGGGAATATGGTTTGGCGATGCGGGTGGTCGTCCGTTCCCAAATCGCCAGGGTGCGCAGCCTGGGCTTGCCCACCAATGACAGCGGCTTTCTGGACAGCTACCAACTCGACCTGACCGGCAAACAGGCCCATTACGTGGAACTCCTGCGCCGGCTGCCGCCGGGCCTGAGTGAGTGGGCCATCCATCCCGGCTTCAATTATCCTGAATTGCTGGCGATAGAATCGGAAGGGCATCACATGCGCCAGTCGGATTTCGACTTTCTGGTCTCTCAACAGGCCAGGGACGTGATCGAAGAAGAAGGCATCATCCTGCTGGATTATCGACCCCTGCAAGCCGTCTGGAGAGAAGCGGCAGGACGAGAGGTAAAGGCTTTATGAAGACGCAATCCCTGGCCGGCGACTGGCAGTTCCGTCAGACGGGCGCGGCCGAGTGGTTGCCCGCCACGGTTCCCGGCGGCGCACACACCGATTTGCTGGCCCTGGGCCGCATCCCCGATCCGTTCGTGGGCGACAATGAGAAGCGCGTCCAGTGGGTGGCCGAGGCGAATTGGGACTATCGCCATCGGTTCGCCGCGGAGTCTGACCTGCTCGACCAACCCCACGTCTGGCTGGTCTGTGATGGTTTGGATACGCTGGCGACGGTGAGCTTGAACGGCCAGACCCTCGGCCAGACCGACAACATGTTTCGCCAGTATCGCTGGGAGGTCACGTCGCTGCTCGGGGCTGAGGACAACGAATTGGTTATCACCTTCGCCTCGCCGGTGAAGTATGCTACCGCCAAGCAGGCCGAACGGCCGCTGCCCGGCGTCTCGCAGGCCATCCCCGGCGGCCCGCACTTACGCAAAGCACCCTGCCAGTTCGGCTGGGACTGGGGGCCGCAACTGCCGCCCGTCGGCATCTGGAAGGAGATACGGCTGGAAGGGGCGAGCGGCGGCCGCCTGACGGATGTGCACCTGCGCCAGCGCCACGGCGATGGGGCGGCGACCGTGTCGGCCACCGTGTCGGCCGAGCAGTGGACGGAAGAGGCGCTGACGGCGCGCCTCCACGTCGTCGCGCCGGATGGCGCGGCGTGGACAGTGGAGGCGGCCGTGTCCGGCGACCGCCCCGCCGCCATCGACCTGCCTATCGCCCATCCCCAACTCTGGTGGCCCAACGGCTACGGCCAGCAGCCGCTCTATCAGGTCGCTGTCAGCCTGCGCCAGGGCGACGCCGAGCTAGACCGGCGCAGCTACCAGCTTGGCCTGCGCACGCTCGAGCTGCGCCAGGAAGCGGACAAGTGGGGGCGATCGTTTGAGTTCCTGGTCAATGGCGTGCCCATCTTCGCCAAAGGCTCCAACTGGATCCCGGCCGACTCCTTCCCGACGCGCCTCACTGATGAGTCGCTGGAGGCCCTCATTCGCGGGGCGGCCGAGACGCATCAGAACATGCTGCGCGTCTGGGGCGGCGGGTTCTATGAGGAAGAGCGGTTCTACGATTTGTGCGACCGGTATGGCATCCTGGTCTGGCAGGACTTCATCTTCTCGTGCAGCATCTACCCGCTGGATGATCCCGGATTCCTGGACAACGTGCGCGTCGAGGTCGTGGAGAACGTGCGCCGGCTGCGGCACCGGGCCAGCCTGGCGCTGTGGTGCGGCAACAACGAAATGGAGTGGGGCTGGGTCGATTGGGGCTGGAACCGGCCGGAGTTGGCCGATCTGAAGGCGGCGTACGACCGCTTCTTCCATCACACGCTGCCCGCGTGGTGCGCCGCCGAGGACGCGGACACAGCCTACTGGCCCAGCTCGCCCTCTTCCGACACGCCGTTTGAGACCCCCAACGGCCAGCGCCAGGGGGACGCCCACTACTGGGACGTGTGGCATGGCCGCCAGCCGTTCACCGCCTACCGCGACCAATATCCGCGCTTCATGAGCGAATTCGGCTTCCAGGCGTTGCCGCCGCTGGCGACCATCCGCACCTTCGCCGATGAGGCCGATTGGAACATGACTTCCTACGTCATGGAACAGCACCAGAAGAACGCCAGCGGCAACAGCCTGATGGTCGGGCAAATGCTGGATACCTTCCGGCTGCCCCAGGACTTTCCGTCGCTGGTCTATCTCAGCATGGTGCTCCAGGCGGAGGGTATTCGTTACGGCGTGGAGCATTGGCGGCGCAGCCGCGACCGGGTGGCGGGCACGCTGTACTGGCAGTTGAACGACTGCTGGCCGGTGGCCTCCTGGTCGAGCCTCGACTACTACGGCCGCTGGAAGGCGCTACACTACGCCGCTCGCCGCTTCTACGCGCCGCTGCTCCTCTCCATCGAGGACGATCCGCCGCGGCAGGGGGTCTACGTCACCAACGACCGGCGCGACCCGTGGGAAGGCAGCGTGCGCTGGTCGCTGGAAACGCTGGACGGTACGGCGCTGGCCGCCGGTGAGGAGGCGGTGCGGGCCGCGCCGCTGGCGACG
>NZ_JAYRVJ010000594.1:0-7054 GCF_041918635.1 Promineifilum sp. (SeqCode) | reverse complement strand
GGCGCTGGCGCGGCGGCGCGCGGCCGAGCTTTTCGCCGCCAACGGCATCAGCGCCGACAACCTCTACGTCAACGTTCAGCCCCTCAGCGGCGCGCCGGCCAACAGCGCCGTCTACACCGCGCTGCTCCAGCCGGGCGATACTATTCTGGGCCTGAACCTCAACGACGGCGGCCACCTGACCCACGGCTCGCCGGTCAACCGTTCCGGCAAGGTCTACAAGGGTGTGCCCTACTTCGTAGACCCGGAAACGGAAGTGCTGGACTATGACGCCATTGAGCGGCTGGCGCTGGAACACAAGCCGCAGATCATCGTTGCCGGCTATTCGGCCTACCCGCTGATCATCGACTGGCAGCGCTTCCGCGAGATCGCCGACAAGGTGGGGGCCTACCTGCTGGCCGACATCGCCCACATCTCCGGCCTCGTCGCCGCCGGCGTCCATCCCAGCCCTATCGGCATCGCCGATGTCGTCTCCACGACCACCCACAAGAGTCTGTGCGGGCCGCGCGGGGCCATGCTGATGACCCACCGGCGCGATCTGTTCCGCAAGATCGACCGGGCCGTCTTCCCCGGCGAGCAGGGCGGGCCGCACCTGAACACCATCGCCGCGCTGGCCGTGGCGCTGAAGCTGGCGCGGACGGAGCAGTTCCGCACGCTCCAGCAGCGCATCGTCGCCAACGCCAAGCGGCTGGCCGAGCAGTTCCAGGCCCACGGCATCCGCGTCGTTGGCGGGGGCAGCGAGAACCACCTGCTACTGATTGACACCAAGAGCGTTAGCCACGATGGCGTCCATCTTTCCGGCGACATGGGCTCGCGCATCCTCGACCTGACTGGTATCGTCGTCAACCGCAACACCATCCCCGGCGACAAGGGCGCGCTGACGCCCACCGGCATCCGCATCGGCACAGTCTGGATCAGCCAACTGGGCTTCGGCGACCACGAGGTTGACCGGCTGGCCGAGGCGATGGCGACCGTGCTGAAGGGCTGTACGCCCTACCGCGCCATCGGCTCGGGCGGCAAGGAGCAGTTGCGGGCGCGCGTCGATTACGCGGCGTTGAAGCGCGGGCGGCAGATCGTCCGCGAGTTGCGCGGCGTGGCGGCTGCCCCGGCGGGCACAGCCGTCACCGTGCGCGGCGAGGACGCGCCGGTCTTCCTCAACCACGCCCTGACCAGCGACGTGGCCGCGCTGGGCGAAGGGGAAAGCCAGCCGACGCACCTCTTCGGCCCGGATATTGACCTGGGGGCGACGCTGGAGCGGCTGGACGCCGGCCACTACGCGCTCCACTTCGACGCGGCCGAGGACGCGGCCGAGGCGGCCATGTGGCTGCAAGACCTGGCCGACGGCTACGTCCAGTTCGAGGACGTGTACGCCCGGCTGCCCGGGCCGCTGGTCGTCGAGGTGGTCCCGACGACGCTCGGCGGCGCGGTGGAAAACTTCATGGCGCGGGCCGTGGCCGCGGTGCGCCCCGACGCCCCGCAGGGCAGCGCCTTTGCCGATAGCAAGCCGTACTTCATCGGTCGCGAGCGCCGGCCGGCGGGCGAGCCGCTGCCTCCCTTCCGTTGGGAGGAGCCGCTCGATCCGCCGATCAAGGTGACGCCGCTGCACGAGACGCACAAGGGAATGGGCGCGCGCATGGTTCCCTTCGCCGGCTACGACATGCCGGTCTGGTACACCAGCGTCGGCGAGGAGCACGCCGCCGTCCGGCAGACGGCCGGGCTGTTCGACGTGACCCACATGGGCGTGTTCGACGCCAGCGGGCCGCACGCCCTGGAGTTCCTCAACACTGTCACTGGCAACGACGTGGCCGCGCTGGCCGTGGGCGAATCGCAGTATAGCCACTTCCTGATGCCCGATGGCGACGTGATCGATGACCTGATGGTCTACCGCGTGGACGAGCAGCGCTATCTGGTCGTCGTCAACGCCTCGAACAACGACAAGGATTGGGCCTGGCTCAATGCCGTCAATCGGGGTGAGGTGATGATCGACGTGGCGCGGCCGTGGGCGCGCATCCAGCACCCGGCCGTCCTGCGCGACCTGCGCGACCCGCAACACGGCGCGGAGCGCCGGGTGGATATCGCCCTGCAGGGGCCGCGCTCGACGGACGTGCTGGTGGCTTTGTCGGGTAACGACGCGGCCTTCGCCAAGCGGCTGAAGGCGCTGCCCTGGGCCGGGGTGCTGTGCGCCCAGCCGTCGGGCTTCGACCTGATCATCTCGCGCACCGGCTACACCGGCGAGCGCGTGGCCTACGAGCTGTTCATCCATCCCGACCGGGCGGTTGACCTGTGGAATGCGCTGCTGGCCGCCGGCGAGCCGCTGGGCCTGAAGCCTTGCGGCCTGGCCGCGCGCGACAGCACGCGGACGGAGGCCGGCCTGCCGCTCTACGGCCACGAGATGGCCGGGACGCTGGGGCTGAACCCGGCCGACGCCGGCTTCGGCAGCTTCGTCAAGACCTACAAGCCGTTCTTCGTCGGCCGCGCCGCTTTCCTGGCGCATGAGGCGCAGCGGGAGAACATCCTGGTGCGCTTCCGCATGAACGAGAAGGGCGTGCGCCGGCCGGAGTCGGGCGACCCGGTGCTGGATCGACGCGGCAAAGTCATCGGCCGCGTCACCAGTTGCGCCATCGACAGCGAGGGGTATCTGTTGGGCCAGGCGATTGTGCCCACCAGTTTGAGCGAGCCGGGGATGGCGTTGGCCGTCTACCAGTTGGGCGGCGGGACGCGGCCCATCAAGGCCCCGGAGCGCACCGAGCTGGGCAGCCGCCTGCCTATGCCCGACGCGGCGACCGTGCTTACGCGCTTCCCCGAGCGGAAGAAGTAAGAGTTATCATCCGCAGATTACGCAGATTTGGCAGATTTCAGAAATTCGCTCCATGGGTTTTTTCTTAATCTGCGAAATCTGCGTAATCTGCGGATAACCCCCTCTTCAATTGACATGGGTCTGACAAGTGGATAGGATCGGGATTCACAGCAGACGAGGAGTGGACAATGCGGCGCGAAGTGTTAACCTGGTCTGACGTCGACAAGCTCATCGATTACCTGGTGCCGCAGATTCGCGGACGGTTCGATTCGATGGTCATCATCACCCGCGGCGGCATCGTACCGGGCGGGATGCTGGCCGAAGCGCTCGACATCACCTACATCCTGACGGCCTCCGTGCGTTTTCCATCGGACTTTCCCGGCATGCAGCCGGAAATGGTCAAGTACGCCATCCCGGAGTTTATCCAGTTCCCGGCCGACGAGACCTTGCGCGGCCGGCGCGTGCTGGTGGTGGATGACGTCTGGACGAAGGGGCGCAACAGCGTCACCGTCGCCAACCGGGTGGACGCCGCGGGCGGCATCCCGGAGATCTGCGTCCTGCACTATAAGCCATCCTATTCGCTCTACCCCGGTTACGCGCCGACGTACTACGCCGCCGTGACCGACGCCTACATCATCTACCCCTGGGAGCTTGACCGCGGGCCGGAGATGTTGGGGGCGTGGAATTGAGCAGTGGTCAGTAAGCAGTGATCAATATCAAGAACTGATCACTGCTTACTGACCACTAACCACTAAATCTGAGAAATCTGTGGATTCTCCCCCCTGAGTCGTTGCTCGGGCTGCCCCGATGGGCTATGATTGGCCCGTTAACAATGAATGCGCCCATGAACCCGGTGATCACTGGGTCCCTGGCGGCGGAAGCCGTCGAACCGTGTCAGGTCCGGAAGGAAGCAGCACTAAGGCGTCTCTTCCGGGTGCCCAGGACAACCTGGTCGGTCACCGGGCTCATGGGCGCATTCTGCTTAGTCGCTGGTGGTTGGTCGTTGGTGACCTGTGAGCCAGCGCCCCCCTTCTCCCCTTGAATAGTAAGCAAAGCGCTCGATTAAAGCTGGTTGGCGTTGCCGTGGCGCTGAATTTGGCGTTAGCGGCCGTGGGCTGCCGGCCGGCGGAGTTGACCTACACCATCCAGGATGGTGGGACGGCCGTGCCGGTCGTTGGCCGGTATGAGACGGTGGGCCAGGTGCTAGCGGCGGCCGGGCTGGCGCTGGATGAGGCCGACCGCGTCTCGCCCGCCGCCGACGCCCCGGCCGACCCGGCCACGCCTATCGCCATCGACCGCGCGGCCGAGGTGACGGTACTGGCGCTCGACGGCGAAATGACCTACCACACGCAGCAGGAGACCCTGGGCGGCTTCCTGGGCGAGATCAACCTCGCGCCGCCGCCGGGGACGCGCCTGCTGGCCGACGGCCTGCCGGTGGAGGACACGTCGCGCGACCAACCTCTGCCCGCCCACCTCGTCGTCGATCCGTACAAGACGGTGTTCATCGTTGACGGCGCGGAGCGCCGCCACTGGCGGACGACGGCGCTGACGGTCGGCGAGGCGCTATTGGAAGTGGGCGTACATCTGGCCGCGCTGGACACGGTGACGCCGCCGCGCGAGGCAGCGCTGTCGCCTGACATGACCATCACCATCGAGCGCGCCGCGCCCTACGTCGTCACCGCCGACGGCCAGACGGTCGAGGTGCGCAGCGGCGCAACGGTCGTGCGCGACGTGCTGGCCGACAACGGCATCGCCCTGGGGCCGCTCGACTACGCCCGGCCGGCGCTGGACGCGGCCGTGCAGCCCGGCGACGCCATCGAGGTCGTTCGTGTCACCGAGCGCATCGACGCCGAGGACATCCCCATCGACTTCGAGACGGTCTATGAGCCGGCGGCCGATCTGGAGATCGACACCATCGTCCAGGCCAGCCAGGGCAGCCCCGGTGTGCTCCAACGCCGCACGCGCGTGCGGCTGGAGAACGGGGTGGAAGTCTTGCGGACGCCGGACGGGGAGAGCATCACCGTCGCGCCGGTCAACCACGTCATCCGTTATGGGACGAACATCGTCATGCGCACCATCGACACGCCCAACGGGCCGGTGGAGTACTGGCGCAAGGTCAACATGCGCGTCACGTCCTACACCGCCGCCAGCTCCGGCAAGGCCCCCGACGATCCCAACTACGGCATCACCGCCAGCGGGGCCAAGGCGGGCACGGGCGTCGTGGCGATCGACCCGACCGTCGTGCCCTTCCGGAGCTACGTCTTCGTGCCCGGCTACGGCGTGGCCTACGCCGGCGACACGGGCGGCGGGATCAAGGGGCGCTTCATTGACCTGGGGTATAATGAGGGGGAGTTCAAGTCCTGGCGGGGCACAGTCGATGTCTACTTCCTCGGCCCGCCGCCGCCGGCGGACAAGATTCGGTGGATACTGCCGTAAGCAGTCAGCAGTAAGAAGTGTTCAGTAGGTCGGTGCTCAGTCGATCAGTATTCGGTGATGGCGAGGCCGTCATTGCTCACTGAATACTGACTCACTGAATCACTGACCTACGGGCCTACTAATAACCATGCACCCCAAGGTGATCCTCGACCAATATGGCCTTAGCCCCAAGCAAAGCCTCGGCCAGAACTTCCTGCACGACGAAGGGCTGCTGGCGCGGATCGCCGCGGCGGCCGAAATCGCGCCGGAGGATGAGGTACTGGAGGTTGGCCCAGGGCTGGGGGCGCTGACGCGCCAACTGTGCCGGCTGGCGCGGCGGGTGGTGGCGGTGGAACTGGACGGGCGGTTGCTGCCGGCGCTGGAGGGGCAATTGGCCGGCTGCGCCAACGTCGAACTCGTCCACGCCGACGTGCTGTCGCTCGACCCGACCGACTGGTTCGCCAGGCCCTATGCCGTCGTCGCCAACGTGCCCTACTACATCACCGGGGCCATCCTGCGCCATCTGCTGGAGAGCCATCCCCGGCCGCGCCGTCTGGTGCTGACCGTCCAGCGCGAAGTGGCCGACCGGCTGACGGCCAGGCCGCCGCAGATGAGCCTGCTGGCGGTCAGCGTGCAGTACTATGGGCGGGTAAGGCTGGTGAGCGCGATCAAGGCGGGGGCGTTCTGGCCGCGGCCGGACGTGGACTCGGCCGTGGTGCGCATCGACGTGGACGAGGCGCGCCTGGGCGAGGGGGACGCCGCCGGCGAGCGCGCCTTCTTCCGCGTCGTCCGCGCCGGCTTCAGCGAGAAGCGCAAGCAGCTCAAGAACAACCTGCGGCAGCTGGGGCTGGACGACGAGGCTATCGCCGCGGCGCTGGCGGCCGCGGGCATTGACGGACGGCGGCGGGCGGAGACGTTGGGGGTGGGGGAGTGGGAGCGACTGATCGGTGAGCTATCAGTCGGTAATTAGTACGATTCTACATCTGTCTGCCGAAAATCGTTGCCGACGCAGAGTAACGGCATTCTCGCTGTTTTAGCCATTGCGTAGGCCATGCAATCTCCGAAGTTTAGTGCAGCCGGATGTCGCCCCTAGCCATACTTCATCCAGGCCGTGACTGCTGCGCTGTAGTGCGCTTCAGTAAAGGGATAACCGTGACGTGTCTTTCCTCAATAAAACGCGCCAGCTGTCCTCGCGCGTCACGTTTCATTCGTGCAGAAAGCTCAATTGCCGACTCTACAAGAGTTGGAGCGCCAATCCCAATTGTCTTTGCCTCTGTCAAACGTTGAATTAGCTCTTCGTAGCCGGGCTCTTTAATAAAGAGCGCGACGACAGCGGAGGAATCGAGGATCATACACCTATCTCCCCGTATCCTAAGATGGCTTCTCCTCGGCTTTTGTCAGTTGTGTTCCTAAAAGCTCGGGCGGTACGGTAGACCAGATCTCATCATTGAGGAAGGCCAAGAATTGCGCTTCATCTTGGGGCACTATAGTTTGCATGACGAGCCGCTGGCGTCGCTCTTCTAGCGCCTTACGCACGGCTTCGGTCTTGGTCTCACCTGTCATCTGGACAACCTCGTCCAGTAACTTTTCTACGTCGGGATTCTTAAGATTTACAGACATTGACATACTCCTAGATAAGGACACCAAATTCTGTAATCCGTCAACCATTCTTTAATTTATGCGCGGTATTGTCCAGAGAAGTCCTACCCCGCCATCATCCCCCACACCACATTCGCCACAATCAACAGCGCGAACATGATCGCCGCCAGGATGAACACCCGCCGCAGGTCGCCGGTGATGTAGGCGTACTCCTCTTCCAGTTCCTCCGATGCCGCCTGGGCGCGG
>NZ_JAYRVJ010000593.1:0-3516 GCF_041918635.1 Promineifilum sp. (SeqCode) | reverse complement strand
TTTGTGGCGCAGCTTGTAGCTCAGTCATTCCTGACTGAGCGCCGCCGCAGCCAGGAATGGCTGCGCCACAAGCGCCGCTACATCCTGACAGGCTGTGATACAGGGTGCTACGCCCCCGCGCGCATCGTCTTGCGGTCCAGATTGGGCCTCAGGCGCGCCAGCGCCGCCGCTTCCCCTGTGAGGGTCACCTGCACCAGGCCGATGCGCAACGAACCGATGTGCCGGTCGGGCAGCTTCAGCAGTTCGGCCCGCCAGCCATCGCCGGCGACCTCGGTCTCGCTCTGCGCCCGGCCGCCCAGCTCCTCCAGGTATTCGCGCAGCAGCCACAGGGGGATGGCGTGAATGTGAACTTCGGTGACCTCATCCAATCCGTTTCTGCCGTTCCCATTCGCTGTAGGGGCGCACCTACGTGTGCACCCTGGGACAGACACGCGGGTCTGCCCCTACGTGTGCGCCCAGCCAATTCACCGCGCTCCGCCGCCAACCGCCGGAAAAAAGTTGACCGTGTCGCCGCGCCGGACGACTGAATCCATCTGGTCGAGCAGGTAGTTGACGCCGCGGCCGTTGATGAACATGTGGCAGTGGCCCAACAGCCGGCCGTCCTCGCCGGCCAGCATGCCGATCATGTCCGGGTAGCGGGCCAGCACGGCGTCGAGCACCTGCTGCGCCGTCACCCCGTCGGGCAGATCAAGCTCTACCGTCTTCTGTCCGGTCACCTGGCGGAGGGTGGCGAAGAAGTTGACTTTCATACGTGTATTGTGCCTCAAATTCGTTGCACGTTCAATCTACATGAAGAGGAAAGAGCTCACGCAAAGAGCGCAAAGAAGCAAAGAGCGCAAAGAAAGAAGCTTATCTGGCTTTGCGCTGTTGGGAATCTTGGCGCTCTTTGCGTGAGCTCTTCCTCACCACTTGCCGTCCAGAATCTCCTGCACGACTGTCTCGAAATCCAGCGCCGCGCCGGCGGCCAGGCCAGTCTCGAGTTCATCCGGCGGCAGGCCCAGCTTCGCCAACTCCTGATCGTTATCGGCCAGATCCCATGACTCCAGCGCCGGATGGGCACGGGCCAGGCCGCAGAGCGCCAGGCCGCGGGCGAGATCGCCCTCGGCCAACAGAATCTGGCCGAACAGGAAGACCCCCGAAACCAATCTGCGCTCAGTGCCCATCTTGTGGGCCAGACCCAGCATCTCGCCGGCTCCATCCCGCGCCGCGCGCGGATCGCCCAACCTCAAAGTCACTAAGGCCAGATTTTGCAGCGCATAGAGGAGACCGAATTGATCGCCGAGCTCTTTGAATGCTGACAGGGCGGACTGGGCATAGATACTTGTGGAGCCGAAGTCGCCGCGCATCTCAGCAACACTGCCTAGGTTAATAAGTACCGTAGCCTCACGTTCCGGGTTGTTAGCCCGGCGGGCCACGACCAGTGATTCCTGAAAACGCCGCTCGGCCTCCTCCAGGTCGTGCCGGGAAGTGGCAACCGCGCCTAGATAGTTCAAGGCCTGACTCTCCCGGGTCAGATCGCCTGTTGCCTGGGCCAACTCACCTGTTTCCCGAGCAAGCGTTTCGGCGGCGGTCAAATCGCCCGTCGCCCACGCCCAGTCGGTGGCCGCCAGGAGCGCGACGACCAACGTCCGACCACCTACGGCTTGCGCCTCCGGCAGCGCCGCCTCGAGCAGGATTCGCGCCCGGTCGTAGTGGCCGCGAGTATTCGCGCTCCTGGCCAGATGAGTGCGGGCCTCGGCTGCGGCGGCGCGGTCGCCGGCGGCCAGCGCCCCGACCAGCCCGCGTTCTAGGGCCGCCTCGGCCGCCGGGTAATCGCCTAGTAACACACACGCTTCGCCCAGGGCAATGGTGGCCCGCGCGACCGCCGGCCCATCCGTCTCGCCCGCCGCCTCGCGCAGCGCCAGCGCTCGCTCCAGCGCACGCCGCGCCGCGCCATAGAGACCGACCTCGGCTGCTTCATACCCTGACCGCTCCAGCAGCGCCGCTGCCTTCAGCCCCTCACCGGCCTGGACGTAGTGCTCGGCGATGAGGCCCAGGTACTCGCCCAACCGCTCCCCGGCGTGCACCTCCAGCCAGCGGGCGACGCGACCGTGGGACTCGGCGCGGTACTTCCGCAGCACTGTCTCATAGGCGACGTCGCGCAAGAGGGCGTGCTTGAAGATGTACTCGTCCGCATCAACGAATGACGAATGTTCGCGGCGGAAGATGAGTTCCCGTTTGCGGACGGCGGCCAGCGTCGGCGCGATAGTGTTGCGCTCCGTCTGCATCAAGTCGGCCACAGCGTCATCCCAGAACAGCCGGCCAACAACCGAGGCGCGTTGCAACGCCTCGCGCTCCGGCCGCGGTAGGCCGTCGAGCCGCGCCTGCAACAGCGCCGTCAGCGTCGGGGGGACCTTCAGGGTGGCTAGCTTCTCCACTTTGACGCGCCAAGCCCCCTCCCCTAACCCCTCCCGGCGGGAGGGGGAGCGGACTCCCTCGCCCCGTGGGAGAGGGTTGGGGAGAGGGCGCTCGATGACGCCCTGCTCGATCAGCATCTTGACCATCTCCTCGACGTAGAAGGGATTGCCCTCAGCCGCGTCGATGATGAGTTCGCGCAGACTATCCGGCACTTCGTCTACCCGTCGTAGGATTTCGTCCACCAGCATCCGGCTGGCCCGTTTGGAGAGAGGCATCAACTGAATGCGCCGGAACGCCGCTTCGCCCTTGCCCCAGCCCGGCCGGCGCTCCAGGAAGACGGGTCGGGCGGCGCATACGACCAGCAGTGGCGCGGCCGGCAACGCCCCAACCAGGTGCGCCACCAGGTCGAGCGACTGCTCATCGGCCCAGTGCAGGTCTTCGAGGAGGATCACCAGCGGCCCGGCCGCGGCCAGCGCCCGGAAGTAGCGCGTCAGATAGGCCCGGCCGATCGCCCCCAGGTCGCCGCCGCCTAGCAACGACTTGATCGCCTCACTGGCCGAGAAGTCGAAGCCCAACCAGTGACCGATGATGTCGGCCCGCGCCGCCTCCAGCGCGCCGGCCATGCCCGCGCGGAACTTCTCCAAGGCCACGGCGGCGCTGTCGCTGTCGAGAATCTGGAAGCGGAAGGCGAACAGGTCGCGGAAGAGACTGTGAGGTACGTTCCGCAAATTGGGCGTCGCCCGCCCCTTGAAGTACCACACCGTCTCCGGCCGGAGTTCCAGCCAGTTGTCGAACTCATACAGTAGCCGGCTCTTGCCCACCCCTGCCTCGCCCACGACCGTGACGACCCGCGTCTCCGAGGAATCCAGCGCGTCGGCATAGGCGGTTTGGAGAGCCAGCATCTCCGTCTCCCGGCCGACCATGCGCGTCTCGATGCCCTCGACGCCGCGCGTCGCCATGCGGAAGGCGCGCGGCTTGGCCCGTAGCACCACGTAGGTCTGCACCGGCCCTTCGACGCCCTTGACCGTGATGGGGTCGCGCGGCTGCACGTCGAAGACGCCGCGGACGTGGCGATACGTGTTATGAGAGATGAGGATCGTCCCCGGTTCGGCGGCGCTT
>NZ_JAYRVJ010000592.1:0-4097 GCF_041918635.1 Promineifilum sp. (SeqCode) | reverse complement strand
TCTGCCGCAGCCGACCGTGCGGGCCATGATCGTGGCGCGGGCCAACGCCCTGGCGCTGGGCCACTCCGGCGTGCGGCCGGCCGTCGTCCGCCTGCTGGTGGACATGCTCAACGCCGGGGTGACGCCGCGCATCCCCGCCCAGGGATCGCTGGGGGCCAGCGGCGATCTGGCCCCGCTGGCCCACCTGGCGCTGGTGCTCATCGGCGAGGGCGAGGCGCGGGTCAACGGTGTGCTGATGGACGGCGGCGCGGCGCTGGCCGCGGTTGGCCTGCGCCCGCTGGCGCTGGAGGCCAAGGAGGGGCTGGCCCTGCTCAACGGCACGGCCCAGATGGTCGGCACGGGCGCGCTGCTGGTGCGGCGGGCCATCAACCTGGCCCTGACGGCCGACGTTGTCGCCTGCCTGTCGCTGGAGGCGCTGCACGGAACCGACCGCGCCTACGACGCCCGCGTCCATGCCCTGCGCCCCCATCCCCGCCAGATCAACTGCGCCGACTTCCTGCGCCGCCTGCTGGCCGGCAGCCGGCTGCTGCGCGCCGACGATCCCAACAACGTGCAAGACCCCTACACGCTGCGCTGCGTGCCCCAGGTGCACGGCGCGGTGCGCGACGCCATCGCCTACGCCCAGTGGGTCATCGACATCGAGATCAACACGGTCAACGACAACCCCATCATCTTCGCCGATGAGGACGGCGGCATCGACGTGGTCTCGGCCGGCAACTTCCACGGCGAGCCGGTGGCGCTGGCGATGGACTATGCCGCGCTGGGGCTGACCGAACTGGGCAACATGAGCGAGCGGCGCTGCGCCCGGCTGGTGGACGCCGACAGCAACGGCGGCGTGCTGCCCATGTTCCTGACCGACCGCGGCGGGTTGGAGAGCGGGCTGATGATGGCCCAGTATACGGCCGCCGCGCTGGCCTCGGAGAACAAGGTGCTGGCCCACCCCTCCAGCGCCGACACCATCCCGACCAGCGCCAACGTCGAGGATCACGTCAGCATGGGCGCGGCCGCCGTGCGCCACGCCCTGCAAATCCTGGAGCACGTCGAGACCATCGTCGGCATCGAACTGCTGCTGGCGGCGCAGGGGGTGGATTTCCGCTGCCGGACGCTGGGCGTGGACGCCGGCTGTCTGGGGGAGGGGACGGGCGTGGCCTACCGGCTGGTGCGCGAGCGCGTGCCTTTCCTGGATGCGGACGTGGCCCTATCGCCCTACATCGAGGCCGTCCGGCAACTGGTCGCGGGCGGGGTGATCAAGGAGGCGGTGGAGGGGCGGTTGGGGATGTAGGCCGCTGGATCGCCGTCGTCCCCTTGGCCGGTGGTTGGTAGGGAAAAGCCGGCATTCCGCCAGCGAGCCGGCAAGGGTATCATACTCACCGCTTGTGCATATAACCTATTGTTGACATAGGTGATCCACCCATTATAATATACTTAACGCGAGAAGTTTTGGCCGTTGCTGCCCCTTTCACCGGCCGGTTGCGCGTTGCACGCGGAGCAGGCCGGTTTTCTGTTATGCCACTTTCGCGCCCCATTTGTCGCGGTTCGGCCCTAATCGGCGCGAAGCCACGGGCAAGGAGAATGGTTGTATCGCACAAACGGGCGCGTCCCACATTCCCCTGTGACCACAGTCCCCTGTGCCCACAGTCCCCTGTGCCCACAGTCCAATGTGCCCACTGCCCATAGCGACGTGCCGTCGCGCTTCCACCCCGCCGCGCCATCGCGCCGGTCAACCACGTTCGTTTCCAAGTTGAAGGAGGACATGTGATGAAACCCAAACTGATCGTGATCGTAGCGGTCTTGTTTGTGCTGGCCTTGCTCCCGGCGCTGGCGACGGCCAAGGGCGCCGTCGCGTCTCAGAAGGTCAGCACGATGGTCATTCAGCGCGGCCAGGCGCTCGCGCCGCTGCCCGGCGCGGTGAAGGGCACACAGCCGGCGGGCAAACTGGCCCCGGCGGCCGTGCTGCTCGGCTCCGGCCCCAGTGATCTGGGCATCCAGCCCAAGGCGCTCTATGGCCTGGTGAAAGAGGGCTTCGAGAACGGTTTCCCGACGGGCGAGTGGCTCGTGTGGGACTTTGGCGGCAGTGGGGCGTGCTGGGGCGCGGATGACTACAAGCCGAAGCGCTTCGCGATGAGCGCCTGGGTGGCCAAGGACTGCGCCAATGGGGTCGATCCCGAGTTCTACTACTACCCCAACTACATGAGCACCTGGATGGATTACCCCATCGACCTGCAAGGGGCAAAGAAGGCCGACGTGCGCTTCCAGTACTGGAACAAGTCGGAGTTTGGCTTCGACTACTTCGTCTGGTGCGCGTCGCCCGACTACGGCCTCAACTTCTACTGCAACACCCATACCGGCTCCACCAACAACAAGTGGCGCGTCGGCGCGCTGAACCTGGCGAACGTTCCCGGCTATGGCAGCATGCTGGGTCTGCCGGGCGTCGTCGTCAGCTTCGGCTTTGTCAGCGACCTCAGCATCGTGGATGAAGGCGCGTTCGTCGATCAGATCAAGATCACGGTCAAGGGGCCGTAGAAACCTGACAGGTCTGATAAGGGAACAGCCCCACCGCCGGTCAGCCCGACCGGCGGCGGGGCTGTTTCCGTTCACGCGCGCAACGGGGTACAATGGTAGCATCACCCGTAGGGGCGCACCTGCGTGTGCGCCCTGGGGCAAACGTGCGCCCTGGGGCAGACACGCAGGTCTGCCCCTACATTACGGATCAACAGTGAGGCCAACCATGCAAGAAGTAGTCATCATCGACGGCGTGCGCACCCCCATCGGCCGCCACGCCGGCGCGTTGTCCGATGTGCGGCCCGACGATCTGGCCGCGCTGGTCATCAAGGAGATTGTGGCGCGGACGGGCGTCGATCCGGCCACAGTCGAGGAAGTGTACTTCGGCTGCGCCAACCAGGCGGGCGAGGACAACCGCAACGTGGCCCGCATGGGCGCGCTGCTGGCCGGGCTGCCCCACGCCGTCGGCGGGGTGACGATGAACCGGCTGTGCGCCAGCGGCCTGAACGCCGTCAACCAGGCCGCGCGGGCCATCGCCGCCGGCGAGGGGGACGTCTACATCGCCGGCGGGGTTGAGTCCATGACCCGCGCCCCCTACTCGCTGCCCAAGAACAGCCGCCCCTTCGGCCCGTCGGGCAACGTGACCGCCTATGACACCACGCTCGGCTGGCGCTACCCCAATCCTAAGATGGAGGCGCTCTTCCCGCTGGAGGCGATGGGCGAGACGGCCGAGAACATCTACCAGATGAGTTGCGACGGGGCCATCGCCGGCGGCCCCATCAGCCGCGAAGAGCAGGACGCCTTCGCCCTGGAGAGCCAGCGCCGCGCCCTGGAGGCGATCAACGCCGGCCGCTTCCGGGCGGAGATCACGCCCGTCGTCTTCCCGCAGCGCAAGGGCGACCCCATCGTTTTCGACACCGACGAGCACCCGCGCATCAAGCAGAGCGAGAACGGCTACGTCCTGGACACCAGCGCCGAGACGCTGGCCAAGCTGAAGCCCGCCTTCCGTCAGGGTGGCTCGGTAACGGCGGGCAACTCCAGCGGCCTGAACGACGGCGCGGCGGCGCTGCTGCTGACCTCAGCCGAGCGGGCGGCGGCGCTGGGGCTGAAGCCGCTGGCGCGTTGGGTGGGATCGGCGGCGGCCGGTGTAGACCCGCGCACGATGGGGCTGGGGCCTGTGCCGGCCACGCGCAAGGCGCTGGCTCGCGCCGGCCTGACGATGGACGGCATCGACCTGATCGAGTTGAACGAGGCGTTTGCGGTGCAGGCGCTGGCCGTCATACGCGAGTTGGGGATGCGGCCGGAGATCGTCAACGTCAACGGCGGGGCCATCGCTCTGGGCCACCCGCTGGGCTGCTCCGGAGCGCGCATTCTGACGACGCTGCTGCACGAGATGAAGCGCCGGCGGGACGCCGGCGAGCCAATGCGCTATGGTCTGGCAACGCTATGTGTCGGCGTGGGGCAGGGCGAGGCGACCATCGTCGAGTTGATGTAAGAGGGATCATCCGCAGATTAAGCAGATTGGGCAGATTTGAAGAAGAAAGAGTCACGCAAAGCACGCCAAGTGCGCTAATAACGCAAAGAAGTCTCTTTCT
>NZ_JAYRVJ010000591.1:0-3313 GCF_041918635.1 Promineifilum sp. (SeqCode) | reverse complement strand
GTTCTTCCCGGCCGAGCACGCCGTGAAGGTGTGGGAAGGCATCCTGGAGGCGGGCCGGGCCGACGGCGTCCTGCCCATCGGCCTGGCGGCGCGGGACAGCCTGCGCTTCGAGCCGTGCATGCCGCTCTACGGCCACGAGATTTCGGCCGACATTACCCCAGTCGAAGCGCGGCTGACGTTCGCCGTCAGCTTCGAGAAGCCGTTCATCGGGCGCGACGCCTTGCTGAAGCAGAAGCTGGAGCGGCCGGCCCGCGTGGCCGTAGGCGTCGAACTGCTGGAGCGCGGCCTCATCCGCGAGGGCTACGTGCTGCAGCACGAGGGGCAGCCGGTGGGCCACGTCACCAGCGGCATGTACTCGCCCACGACGGACAAGTATCTTGGCATGGCCCTGGTGGCCGCGGAGCACGCGGCGCTGGGGACCGAGTTGGACGTGATTATTCGCGATAAACCCAAGAAAGTGCGGCTGGTAAAGCGTCCCTTCTACACCCCCGCCTACCGCCGCTAAGAGAGGAATGATCCGCAGATTTCGCAGATTACGCAGATTTTGTTCCTTTCCATGTGAAGTAATCTACCAAACCTGCCTAATCTGCGGATGATTCCTCCACATTCATAGAAGAAGCATTGACAGATCACCCAAACCCTCGTGGATATACCTCTGAAAAATCTGCGTAATCTGCGTAATCTGCGGATGATTCTTCTGCCATAAGGAACTACCATGACTACCCGTAATCCACAAGACCATCTGAAACTATTCCTGCCCGGCCCCACCGAGGTGCGGGAGGAGATTCTCGACGCCCAGGGGCGTTGGATGATCGGCCACCGCATGCCGGAAGCCATCCAACTCTTCGGCCGCATCCAGAAGAAATTGCGCCCCGTCTTTCGCACGCAAAACCGCGTCTACGTGACCGCCTCGTCGGGCACGGGCATGTGGGAGGCCGCCACCCGCAACTGTGTGGCCCGCAAAGTCCTGCACTGCACCAACGGCTCCTTCGGCGACCGCTGGATTGACGTGGCCCGCGCCAACGGCAAGGAAGTCGAAGTACTCGACGTGGAATGGGGCCAGCCGGTGCGGCCGGAGGCGGTCGCCGAGCGGCTGAGCGCCGGCGGTTTCGACGCCGTGGCCTTCGTCCAGAACGAGACCAGCGTCGGCATCGCCAACCCGGCCCGCGAGATCGCCCAGGCCATCCGCCAGGCCCCCGGCGGCCAGGACATCATCATCATGGTTGACTCCGTCAGCGGCCTGACCGGCATGGAGATGGAACCCGACCTGTGGGATCTGGACATCGTCCTGACCTCCAGCCAGAAGGCGTTCGCCCTGCCCCCCGGCCTGGCTTTCGCCTCCGTCTCGGAGCGGGCGTTCGAGAAGGCCAAGACTGTGCCCTATCGCGGCTACTACTTCGACTACGTGGAGATGGAGAAGTACCTGCTGAAGGATCAGACGCCGGCCACCCCGGCCATCTCCCTGCTCTACGCGCTGGATGTCCAACTCGACACCATCCTGGCCGAAGGGCTGGAGGCGCGCTGGGCGCGCCACCTGGCGATGCGCAATCTCGTCATCCAGTGGGCCCGTTCGCGCGGCTTCGCCCTCTACGCCGATGACGCGTACGCCTCGCCGACGGTCACGACCATCGTCAACAGCCACGACCTGAGCATCAAGGAGTTGAACGGCTTCCTGCGCACGCGCGGCATGGTGCTCTCCAACGGCTACGGCAAGCTGAAGGACAAGTGCTTCCGCATCGGCCACATGGGCGACTGGCAGGTAGCCGACATCGAGGAACTGCTTGCCAACGTGGATGACTACCTCGTCCAGGAAGGCCATCTGGAGCTTACAGCGGCCTAATGGGCCGCGAGGGTGTGGGAGTGATCGACCTGCTCTTGCGCAACGTGGTAACGGCCGGCGCGCCGGAACCGGTGTCCGTCGCCGTGACCGGCGGCCGCATCGTGGCCGCCGGCCCCGAACTACTCCCCTCCCTCTGGGAGGGGCTGGGGGAGGGTCTGAGCAAGGCCATCCCGGCGCGCGAGGTCTTCGACGCCGGCGGCCGCTACCTGATCCCCGGCTTCGTCGAGAGCCACCTGCACCTGGATATCGCTCTGAGCAACGACGCGCGGCGGCCGGGACGGCCGGAGCCGTTCGTCTCGATGGCCGGCCTCAACGCCGCCATCGAGCGCCGCCGCCGCGCTTTCACGCACGAGGAGATCGTGCGGCGCGCCACGGCCGCCGTCCACCTGGCGCTGCGCCACGGCGTGACGGCCCTGCGCGCCCAATGCCACGTGGACATGGAGATCGGCCTGAAGCACGTCGAGGCGCTTCAGGAAGTCAAGGAGTCCTGCGCCCGTCTGGTCACCATCCAGATCGTCGCCTTCCCGCAACAGGGCTTGCTCGCCAAACCGGGCACGCTCGACCTCTTCCGCGAGGCGTTCCGGCGCGGGGCCGACGTGGTGGGCGGCGCACCCAACCTCGATAGCGGCCACGACTTCCGCGACCACGTTGACGCGGCATTCGCCCTGGCGCTAGAACTCGACCGCGATGTGGACATCCATGCCGACCTGGCGCTGAAACCGAGCGCCGCGCTGGACGATCTGGAAGTCGTCCACGTGGCGCGGCGGACGCTGGAATACGGCTATCAGGGGCGCGTGACGGTCGGCCATGCTTGCGCGCTGGATTCGGCCCCGCCGGACGTGGCGCGGGAGGCGATTGCCTTGCTGAAGGAAGCGGGCGTCAGCGTCATCAGCCAGCCCGATCTGTACCGGCTGGGGCGCGACGACCGCCAACACGTGCGGCGCGGCCTGACGCGGGTCAAGGAACTGCTGGCCGCCGGCGTCAACGTGGCCTACGCCTCCAACAACGTGCGCGACGCCCTGCGCCCGCTGGGCAACATGGACCTGCTGGAAGAGGGGCTGATCCTGGCCTATGGCGCGCACATGGACACGGTAGCCGAACTGGAAACGCTGCTGCGCATGAGCACCAACCATGCCGCGCGCGCCCTGCGCCTGCCCAACTATGGGCTGGAGCCGGGTTGCGTCGCCGACATGGTCTTGCTGGACGCGCCCTCGGCATCGGCGGCTATCGTCGGGCAGGTGGAGAAGTTGCGCGTGTACAAAGCGGGCTGCCTGCGCGCGGTCAACCAACCCGCTTCTTCACAACTCTACATGGAATAAGAGGAATGATCCCCAGAGGAGATCATCATGACCTACAAAATTCTTATCGCTGACAAATTGGGCAAACCCGGCCTGGAACGGCTGGACGGCATGGCCGACGTCGCCTATGACGTGCGAACTGGCCTGACGAAAGAAGAACTGATAGCGGTCATCC
>NZ_JAYRVJ010000590.1:0-4199 GCF_041918635.1 Promineifilum sp. (SeqCode) | reverse complement strand
GGCTCGCCAAAGAGCGCCTCGAATTGGTGGATGACTTCTTGATCGACGGACATAGACAATTAGGAATTAGGAATTAAGAATTACGAATTAGGAATTGGTCGCGGTGACCAGGACCCAATCTGTGTAATCTGTGAAATCTGTAGATTCTTCTGCTCACAGCAGCTTGTCGGCAAAGGCGGGCAGGGCCGCCGCGCCGCCAGTGTGCCAGAACAGCACCCGCTGGCCGCGGGTGAACGCGCCCCAGCGGATGAGATCGATCAGCCCGCCCATCGCCCGGCCGGTGTAGACCGGGTCGAGCAGGATGCCTTCCAGTTGGGCCGTCAGTTGGATCGCCTCGCGCTCCGTCTCGCCCACGCGGGCGTAGCCTTCGCCCAGGTAGTCGTCGTTGACGGTGAGCAGATCGACCACCGACAGCGTGCCCAGCCCCAGGTGGGTGGCCGTGGCCGTCGCCAGCGCCGCCACCTGTGTACTCAGCGACTCGGCCGGGTGATCGACGCTGATGCCCAGCACTGTGCCCCGATAGCCGTAGACCCGCGCGCCCAGCACCAGCCCGGCCTGCGTGCCGCCGCTGCTGCTGGCGAAGACGATGAAGTCTACGTTCAGCCGCTCCGCCTCCAGTTGGGAGAGCAGTTCGCGCATCGCCAGGACGTAGCCCGTCGCGCCAATGACGTTGGAGCCGCCGAGGGGAATGGCATAGGGCCGCCGGCCGATGGCCCGCAGGTTCGCCATGACGCCGGCGGTGGCCTCGTTGCACTCCTTGGCGTCCGTCCAGTAGACGTGAGCGCCGAGCAGGTGGTCGAGCAGCAGATTGCCGGTCGTCGCGTCCGGTTTCTGGCCGCGCAGCACCAGGCTGCACCCCAGGCCGAAGCGGGCCGCGGCGGCGGCCGTCTGCCGGCAGTGGTTGCTCTGCGGCGCGCCGGTCGTCACCAGGTGGTCGCAGCCCTGGGCCAGCGCGTCGGCCACCAGGAACTCCAGCTTGCGCGTCTTGTTGCCGCCCGTCGCCAGGCCGGTCTGATCGTCGCGCTTGATCCACAACTCCGGCCCGCCGAGATGCTTGCTCAGGCGCTCCAGCCGCTCGACGGGCGTCGGCAGATAGGCAATGGGCACTCTTGCGGGGAATTTGGGTTCAATCAACATAGAATGAATACCGCCATAGCGCAACAGAGATTGTAACCCATTTGCGGCGAGGCACATAGACGAATGGGGCAGCGTCCATCAGCGCCAACATCAGCGTCCCATCTCCCTATGCACCCGCTTTTGCACCACGGCCAATGCCTGTAGAATTGCCGCTCATGGCTCAATCTTTGCGCGTGGGCGAGGCCGAGGTGACCATCCTCACGGTCGGTTACTTGCAGGCCGACCTGGCGGACTGGCTGCGGCTGCCGCCGCCAGCCTGGAAGGCCCGCTACAGCGACTATTTTGAGCAGCCCTTCCTGGTGCCCGTCCAATGCGTGCACATCCGGCTGGGCGCGACGGCCGTCCTCGTCGACGCGCCCGGCAACGACCCGCCGCCGCTGCGGCTGATGCCGCCCGACTATCAGCCCCCGGTTGACCTGCTCTCCCAGTTATGGCTGGCCGGCCTGCCGCCCGGCGCGGTGGAACACGTCGTCATCACCCATCCCCACTTCGACCACTACGGCAGCGTCACTGTCGCGCAGGGCAAATCCTGGGCGCCCGCCTTTCCCAACGCCCGCTACTACCTGAGCCGGGCCGATTGGGAGCAGCCCTCGCTCCAGCGGGCCATCCGGCGACGCCACTCCGAAGACAGCCATACCTGGGGTGTGCTGGAAAGCGCCAAGCGACTGGAGATCGTGGAGGGCCGGCGGGAGATCGCCCCGGGCGTCGCCATCCTGCCCGCGCCGGGCGAGACGGCCGGCCACCAGATCGTCCGCGTCCACTCCGCGGGGCGCACACTTTACTGCCTGGGCGATCTGTATCATCATACCGTGGAGGTCGAGCAGCCGGAGTGGGTGGCCCACTGGTGCAAAAGGGAGGCCACGCTCGCCAGCCGCGCGGCGCTGGTGGAAACCGCTCTGGCCGAGGACGCGCTGCTGATCACGGCCCACATCCCCGGCGCGGGCCGGCTGGCGCGGACGGCCGAGGGCGTCATCTGGGAGCGGGTGGGCGAGTGAGCGACGGCCGCGCCAAGAAGGCGGCCGGCCGGGCCGAACAAGGGGCACGACCGCGCCCCTCGCGCCGGTTCGACCCGCCGGTGGAGGATGGCGATCCCAGGAGAAGCCACTTCCATCACGTGCTGGTGGCCCTTCACGCGCTGCACAACTGGCCAACGTGGGGCGTGGCTCTGGCCGGGGTCGGGTTGGCGGGCGGCATAGGCGGCGTGTGGTGGCTGCTGTCGCGCGACGTGGCGTTGAGCGCCGGCGTGGGCGTGTTGCTCCTGGCGTGCTGCGCCGCCGATGCCTATCTGTTGCGCCAACTGCCCCGGCGCGGCCTCTCGTTTGCTTCCTGGAAAGCGCAGATCGCCGCGCTGGCCTTGCCGCGCGGGGCCGCGGCGCTGGCGACGGCGGCAGCGGGTGTCTGGTTGGGGTGGACGGTCGCGCTGGCGTTGGCGGCGCTGGCCCAACTGGTCGGCGCTGTCGCCCTCTACCGCGGCGCGTTGGTGGAGCCGGCTCGTCTCGGCCTGAGCGAGTTGACGGTGGCCACCGACCGCTGGCCCTCTGACGCGCCGCCCATCCGCATCTTCCACGTCAGCGATATTCACCTGGAACGGCTCGGCCGGCGGGAGGCGCAACTGCTGAAACTGGCCCAAACTGCGCGGCCCGATCTGATCCTGATGACGGGCGACTACGTGAGCACGTCCAACAACCGCGATCCGGAGACGCACCGGCAGGTGCGCGACTTATTGGGTCAGTTGCAGGCGCGCTACGGCGTCTATGCCGTGTTAGGCAGCCCGATGGTGGACTTGCATGCCGTCATCCCGGCGCTATTCGACGGCCTGGCGATACGCCTGTTACGGGACGAGACGGCGGCGCTGACACTGGACGATGGGCGCTGCCTGACGCTGGTGGGCCTCGACTGCCACCACGACATCCCCCGCGACGCGGCGACGCTGGCGCGCGTGCTGGACGGCGCGCCCGACGCCGGGCCGCGCATCCTCCTCTACCACTCGCCGGAGTTGATGCCGCAGGCGGTCGCCCACGGCCTCGACTTGTACCTCTGCGGCCACACCCACGGCGGTCAGGTGCGCCTGCCGCTCATTGGGGCGCTGCTGACCAGTTCGCGCCTGGGCCGGCGCTACGTCATGGGACACTACCGCGAGGGGCGGACGAGCCTCTACATCAGCCGTGGCGTGGGCTTTGAAGGGCTGAGCGCCCCGCGTGTGCGCTTCCTCTGCCCGCCGGAGATCGCGCTCATCACGTTAACGACGACCACACCTCCAGCTTCGCCCGCACGCGGCGGATGACCTCGTTGGTGAACTGGTCGGTGTTGGCCGTGCCGGCCAGGTCGGCGGTGCGCACCCCGTCGTAGACCGCCTCCAGCGTCGATTCGTAGATGGCCCGGCTGGCCGTCTTCAACTCCTTCTCCTTCATGTACCCCAGCAGCCCGGCGGCGGCCAGGATCATCGCCATCGGGTTGGCGACGTTCTTGCCCTGCAAGCTGGGGGCCGTGCCGTGGGGTGCTTCGGCCATGACACAGTCGATCTCCCCCGCCTGGCTGATGGAGATGACCATCGACTCCGACCCGGCGATGGAGCCGAACATTTGCAGCACCATGTCGGAGAGCAGGTCGCCGTCCCGGTTGAGCGACGGGATGACCAGCGGTTCGCCGCTGGTGGTGATGAGCAGGGCCATGGTCGCGTCGATGAGTTGCGGGTCGTAGCGCACGTCGGGGTAGCGCGTGGCGGCGGCGTCCATCTCCTCCTTGAACATGCCCTCATAGATGGCGCTGACGGTGAACTTGGGGCCGCCGAAGACTTTAGCTCCGTTCTGGCGGGCGTGCTGGAAGGCGAACTCCGACACGGCGCGGCAGACCCAGCGCGAGATCTTCTCCGTGCGGAAGGCGTATTCGTCCAGGCTGCCCGCCTCGCCCTCGCGCCACTCGCGCGCCCCGTAGGCGTCGTCGCGGGCCATGCGCACGATGCTGATGGGGGCGTACATGCCGCCCACCGGCCGCACGCCGGGGATGCGCCGGCCGGTGCGCAGGATGATCTCGGCGTCCATCTCCTCGCGCAGAATGGCGTT
>NZ_JAYRVJ010000589.1:0-2647 GCF_041918635.1 Promineifilum sp. (SeqCode) | reverse complement strand
GGACGAGACGCGGCTGCTGGGCCGGCTGGTCAACGATCTGCAAACGCTGTCGCTGGCCGAGGCGGGGCAACTGCCGCTCCACCCGCAGGCCGTCCTGGCCCACGACCTGCTGGAAGACGCGGCCACGCGCTTCATGCCCGCGGCGGCCGAGGCGGGCGTGACGCTGAAGATCGCGCCGGGCGGCGATGACCTGACGCTGACGGTGGACGCCGACCGGCTCGACCAGGTGCTCACCAACCTGATCGGCAACGCCCTGCGCCACACGCCGGCCGGCGGCCGCGTCACGCTGTCGGCCCAGGCGGCCAACGGGGGTGTGGAACTGGCCGTGGCCGACACCGGCGCGGGCATCGATCCGGCCGACCTGCCCCACGTCTTCGACCGTTTCTGGCGCGGCGACCGCTCGCGGACGCGCGTGCGCGACGGCGCGGGCAGCGCGGGCAGCGGCCTCGGCCTCGCCATCGCCCGCCAGCTCGTCCGCGCCCACGGGGGGGACATCGACGTGAACAGCGCCCCTGGCGAGGGCGCGACCTTTACCGTCTATCTACCAACATAAGAAGAATCTCACGCCAAGACGCAAAGAACGCCAAGCCCAGAGATTTCTGAGCTTGGCGTTCTTTGCGTCTTGGCGTGAGCTATTCCCTCTTACGGGTGGGCGAGGTTGATGACCCCGCTCGTCCCATCGGGCAGGGTGTAGAACAGTTGGCCCGTGGTGACGAGCGTCCCGTTGACATGCTCCTGCGTCCAGCGATAACCGGTTGCGCCCTGCAGAGCGGCCAGAAAAGCGGCTTCCTGCTCCATAATCCCCGGCGGATCTTCGCAGAGCATCATTGTGGTCGCCAACGGGCTGATGCTGAAGGCGCTGCCCTCGGCGATGAAGGAGCCGGTGTAGTTGTTGCAGCCGGCGACGCCGCTGACTACGCCGGTCGGCCCATCGAACGTGACGGTGAGCCAGGTATAAGGGATGATATTCTGCTCCGCCCCGGCCGGCCCGAACGAGTTGACCCGCAAGTTTACGCCCGACACGCCGGCGGTAATAGGCGGGTTGGGGGCCGTGGCGACGCTGGTCACAAAGCGCATCGTGTTGCCAGCGGGCAGGTCCAGGAACAACTCATTCCCCTGGAAGAAGTAGATCGCCGCGCTGCCCAGTTGCTGGACGAAGGCGTCGGCCTGCGAATCCTCCGGGCAAGCCATCAGGGTGCTCGGCCCGGGAGTGATGGTGATGCCCTGGCCGTCCACGGTGTAGGTGGCCAGAACAGTGTTGCAGTCGGCGCGGATGACGGCCGTGCCGTCCTCAGCGAAGGTGATCGCATACCGCGTGGGGTCGGCCACGTTCGTCGTCCCCTCGCCGGTCGTCGTGCTCGCCCACAGCCAGGTGGGGCCGACCACCGCCGCCGCCAGCCGCGGCGTGGGGATGACCGGCAGGTCGTCGGCGTTGGTGGCGTCCACGAAGGCCGCCGACACCCACACCCGGCCGCCGGGGAAGCTCGGCGCGTCCACGACGTACCACTGCCCATCCACGCTGACGCCGATCAGCGTGCCGCTGTCTCCCTCAGGCGCAATCCCCAGGCTCATGAAATTCGTGCCGGGGCCGGCGCGCAGGTGGATGCCCGCCGGGGCGTTGACTACGCCGGTCGGCTCGCCCGTCTCGGGCGCAGGCAAGTCCACCACCGGCAGTTCGCTCAGGCGCATCGTGCCGGCGTCGGCGGTCAGGTCAATGTACAGGTCGCCATCCTGGAAGAAGTAGAGGGCGGCGTTGCTCAGTTGCTGGACGAATAGTTCGCCCTGCGAGTCCTCCGGGCAGGCGGCCGTCGTCGTCGCGCCGGGGGTGATGTTGAGGGCGCCATCCTCGGCCGTGAACTCGGCTGTCACCTGGTTGCAGTCGGCGGTGATGCTGGCCGTGCCGTCCTCGTTAAAGGTGATCAGGTAGCGGCTGGCGTCGGCCACGATGACCGGCTCCTCGGGCGTCGTCGTGCCCAACCACTGCCACTGCGCGCCGGCCAGCGACGGCGTCTCTTCGCCGGCCAGCTGGAAGGTGTCTACCGTGCCGTCTTCCCCGGTGAAGACCAGCGTCTGGCCGTCATCCTCGAAAGCGTAGGTGAGGGCCGGGCCGAACATGCCCTGCATGTCCGCCGCCAGCGACGCCTCCGGGCACAGGGCCAGCGTCGTCCCGCCGAGTTCCAGGGCGATAGCGCCCGACTCGGCCGAGGTATAGCTGCCGAAGCCGTTGTTGCAGTCCAGCCGGACGAAGAACGTGCCATCGGCGTTGAAGGTCAGCGTATACGCTTCGGGGTCGGGCACGCTAATCGCCTCGCCATCGGCCGGCTCGCGCCCCGTCCACTGCCAGACGCGGTCGATCAGGTCGGCGTCGGCCGTCGGGGCCTCGGCCCCGGCCAGGCGGAACCAGTCCACCGACTCGTCGGCCCAGACAATCGCCAACACCTGGCCGTCCTCTTCCAAGCGGTACGCGGTCGCCGCGGCGAACATCTCGGTCATCGTCGCTTCGAGTGAATCCTCCGGACAGAGAGCGAGGCTGGTCATGCCCAGTTCCATGGTGAGGCCGCCGGCCCCGTCGGTGGCGTAGCTGCCGCCGCCGCGGTTGCAGTCGAGGCCGACGAAGAACGTGCCATCCTCGTTGAACAGCAGGTCG
>NZ_JAYRVJ010000588.1:0-8028 GCF_041918635.1 Promineifilum sp. (SeqCode) | reverse complement strand
GTTTACGAGTCATATCGCCTCGACAATTCCTCCGCGAAATAGGAGAGCTATCATGACAGCCATAAGCCTGCGCTTGCCCGACTCCCTCCATAAGCTTGCCCGCGAACTAGCCGAGCAAGAGGGCATTTCCATGAACCAATTGATCACCCTGGCGCTGGCCGAGAAACTGTCGGCGCTCAGGACAGAGAGCTATCTCGAAGCGCGCGCCGCGCGAGGCGACCGGGCGAAGTTCGAAGCTGCGCTAGCCAAGGTCGCCGATGTTGAGACACCGGACGAGCGCGACCGGTTATAACGCCGGTAATTGATACTCACCGACTGCCACACGTCTTTATTGTGATTGTGATTTGGAAACCAGGTCTCCCAAAAAGAACCCGGCTTCCGTTTCAGCGGGCAAACAGCACGACCTGCCAGAATGGGTCGTTGTGATGAACGGTCTTGCGCAGCCCGTTCGCAGCGGCTATGCCTTCCACCGCCTCCGTCGGATGGATGAACGAGCGAAAGGCATCACGTCGCAGCCGGGGAGAGATGTTCAGGATCGCCACGCCCAGCTTCATCCACCAGCCGTCACGCGGGTAGACCAGGCCCAGAAAGCGCCTGGCTCTGGCGGCGGCATGGTGCATGAGCGCTTCCATATCCGGGTAGCAGCAGACGACGCGATCCAGCGTGACGATATCGGCCGCCTCGATCTGGCCGGCCAGGGCCACGAAGTCACCGTGGACATAGCGCGCGTCAGCGGCGTAGCCTCGCCTCTCGGCTTCCCGGCGGGCCAGCGCCAGATAAGCGCGCGACGCGTCAACGCTCGTTATCTCGGTCACCCCGGCGGCGCGCAATTCATGCTGGATGACGCCGATGCCGCCGCCAATATCGAGCAACGTCATGCCGGCGACTCCGGTCGATGTCAGCGCACCGAGCAGCCGCCCGGTTGTGCCCGTCGGGCCACGCCGCTGGTAACGCCGCAGGTCGGCCGCGGCCACGCGCTGGTTGAAAAACCGGTCCGCCCCCTGGCAGTGTGGACAGCAAGTCATTCTGGCCTCCACCAATAAAGCCGGTAGAACAGAGCGATACAGATTATAGGGGAAGGCGCGGCGATCACAAGGCTGGATGGGGGGGTGATGGACGCGAAAGGGGGCGGCCGGGCGGCCACCCCCTTTCACTGAAGGAGAAATGAAATGGTGAAGGCGATCTTGTCTCAGAGCGCGGCTTAAGCGTGCGCCGGCTCCTCCTCTTCGAATTGCTCTTCCTCGGTTGAACCCTTCAAGGCCACAGTGGATGACTCGCCGTGCGAGACAACCATCTGCACCTCGTCGAAGTAGCCCGCGCCGACAAAGCTCTGATGTTTGATGGCCTTGAACCCGTGCTCGTGCTCCATCTGGAATTCGTGCTGCTGGAACTCCGAGTAGGCGGCCATGCCGCGATCCTTGTACCCCACGGCCAGATCGAACATGCTGGCGTTCAGCGTGTGGAATCCGGCCAGCGTTACGAACTGGAAGGCGTAGCCCATCTTGCCCAGCTCGATCTGGAACCCGGCGATCTCATCATCGCTCAGATTGCGCCGCCAGTTGAACGATGGCGAGCAGTTGTAGGCCAGCAACTTGCCCGGGAACTTTTCGTGGATGGCGTCGGCGAAGCGCCGCGCCTCGTCCATATCGGGGTGGGCCGTCTCGCACCAGACCACGTCGGCATAGGGCGCGTAGGCCAGACCGCGGCTGATGGCGCACTCCAGCCCGCCGTTGATGCGGTGGAAGCCCTCGACCGTCCGCTCGCCATAGATGAACGGCGTGTCGTTGGGATCCACGTCGGTCGTCAGCAGTTGCGCGCCGTTGGCGTCGGTGCGGGCGATTAGCACCGTCGGCACGCCCATCACATCGGCCGCCAGCCGCGCCGCGACCAACTTCTGGATGAACTCGCGCGTCGGCACCAGCACCTTGCCACCCATGTGGCCGCACTTCTTGGCCGAGGAGAGCTGATCCTCGAAGTGGACGCCGGCCGCGCCCGCCTCGATCATCGCCTTCATCAGTTCAAAGGCATTCAGCGAGCCGCCAAAGCCCGATTCGGCATCGGCCACGATGGGCGCGAACCAGTAGACGCCGTTCTCGTCGTGCATGTGGTGAACCTGGTCGGCGCGCTGCAGAGCGTTGTTGATGCGCTTGACCATGTTCGGCACGCTGTCGGCCGGATAGAGGCTCTGGTCGGGGTAGGTCTGCAGGGCGGTGTTGTTATCGCCAGCGACCTGCCAGCCGCTGAGGTAGATGGCCTTCAACCCGGCCTGCACCTGCTGAACGGCCTGGTTGCCGGTGACCGCGCCCAGGGCGGGGACAAAGTCCTCCTTGTTCAGCAGTTGCCACAGCCGCTCGGCGCCCATGCGCGCCAGGGTGTACTCAATCTGGACCGAACCGCGCAGCCGGACGACATCCTCGGCCGAATAGGGCCGGATGATTCCTTGCCAGCGCTTGTTCAGTTCCCAATCGTCCTTTAGCTTTGCTACATTGTACGGTTTAAACATTCTCACGCCTCCATCCATGTCTCTGCTACGTTTTTGCCTGTAACGCGGGTTGGTAACCCGCTTGCGGGATACCATCCCGCGCTACAACTCAATTCAGGTGTTCGTACGCCTTCAACGTCAGAAAGTCGGTAAACTGATCGGCCACGCTGATCTCGTCGAACAGTCGCGCCGCCAACTCGTAGTGGTTGGCGGCGAAGAACGCCTCGCCGACGGTCTGGCGCAGATCGGTCAGCACCTCGGCCGTCATCCCCCGGAACAGCTCGACCGTGATCGGCCGGCCGTCGTCCAGCCGCGTGTGCGGGTTGTGGAGCCACTGCCAGATCTGCGAGCGGGAGATTTCAGCTGTGGCCGCGTCTTCCATCAGGTTATAGATCGGCACGCAGCCGTTGCCGCTCAGCCAGGCAGCCATGTACTGGATGCCAACGTCGATGTTGGTGCGCAGACCAGCGGCGGTGATCGTTCCGGTGGGGATAGCCAGCAGATCGGCTGCCGTCACCGCCACATCCTCGCGCTTGCGGAAGATCTGGTTGGGCGTCGGCATGTACTTGTCGAAGATCTCGCGGGCGATGGGAACCAGCCCCGGGTGGGCGACCCAGGTCCCGTCATGCCCGTCCTTGGCCTCGCGTTCCTTGTCCGCGCGGACCTTGGCCAATGCCTGCTCATTGGCCTGCGGGTCATTCTTGATCGGGATCTGGGCCGCCATACCGCCCATCGCGTGGATGTTGCGCCGGTGACACGTCTTGATGACCAATAGCGAGTAGGCGCGCATGAAGGGCGTCGTCATGGTCACCTGGGCCCGGTCCGGCAAATAGAACTCGGGGTGCTTCTGGAACTTCCGAATGGCGCTGAAGATGTAATCCCACCGGCCGCAGTTCAGACCAGCGGAGTGCTCCCGTAACTCCCAGAGGATTTCGTCCATTTCGAACGTCGCCAGAATGTTCTCGATCAGCACCGTGGCGCGAATCGTCCCACGAAGGATGCCGAGACGCTCCTGCGCCATGACAAAGACGTCATTCCACAACCGGGCCTCGAGATGGCTTTCCAGCTTGGGCAGGTAGAAGTAAGGGCCTGTGCCCCGCGCCAGCAGGTTGTGGACGTTGTGGAAGAAATAGAGCCCAAAGTCGAACAGGGAGCCGGACATCGGCTCACCGTCGACGAGGACGTGCTTCTCGTTCAGGTGCCAGCCGCGCGGCCGGACGAGCAACACGGCCGTCGGTTCGTTCAGCCGGTACGCCTTGCCCTCGGGACTGGTGAAGGTGATGACGCGGTTGACTGCGTCGCGCAGGTTGATCTGCCCGTCGATGGTCGCCGTCCAGGTGGGCGAGTGTGCGTCCTCGAAGTCGGCCATGAAGACGCTGGCCCCCGAGTTGAGCGCGTTGATGATCATCTTGCGGTCAACGGGGCCGGTAATCTCGACCCGACGATCCTGTAAGTCGGGGGGGATGGGCGCGACCGTCCAGTCGGCGGCGCGAATTTCGGTCGTGTCCGGCAGGAAGTCCGGCATGACGCCGGCGTCGATCTGGGCCTGGCGCTCGACGCGCCGGCGCAGCAGTTCCAGGCGGCGGCCGTTGAACGCGCGCTGCAAAGCGGCGACAAAGTCCAGCGCCTGCGGGGTCAGGATATCCGCGAATTCGGGCGTCACCTCGCCTAGAATCTCGATCCCGTCGTTCGCCATCCGGGTCCTCTCCTTTTGTGTTAAGCCGATGCCGCGGCCCGGCGTGGGTGGCCGGCGCGACATCACCGATAGGCTTGCGCACATCTAACGCATTGCGTCATTATAACGCATAGTGTCATACGCTGTAAAGTGATACATGTCATGTCTTCCAGAATTAGGGCAGGGAAATTCTCTCCCGCCTGAACAGCACCAGCCGGCGACGCGCCAAACCGGCGTGGTGTTTCATTGTGGAACCAGAATATCACCCCGTTTCTGTGGATAAGTGCTCAATAGCTGTGGATAAGGCGAGGCATCTGGGGAAATCTAGACAGGAGTCCGTTTGGCCGCCGGGCGCGCATTAATCCGCATGTGGCGCGTTGGCGGCGCGAATGGCCTATATGTGGGGGTAGCGGGCAAAGACCCGCCGAGAGTGTCACTACCCCGGAACAGGGGATATGCCAAGGCACTCACAGGCCATCCACAGCGACGACGTAGGAATGCGAGGTCAATGGGCGAATAGGGGCGGCGGTGCAGGCCTCACCCCGGCACATATGGGCATGCCGGCGGGTTATCCACCTATCCCCAGCCCCTACTACGTACTACTAAATAAGAATAAGAAAGGAATGATCCTTTGGATAATCTTGTTCTGAAAGAGGGGCCCATGCAAAGACGCAAAGACCGCAAAGCCCAGAACAAATCTGGGCTTTGCGGTCTTTGCGTCTTTGCGTGAGCTTCTTCTTCCTACGGGGAAACGACAGGCAGCGCCGACAGGTCGATCTCCGCCTGAAGCATCGCGGCGCGCAGCCAGCCTTCCTGGTTGCCGGGCAGACGCACCTTCACCCACGCCGCGTCAGCCGTGCGCCCCACCAGGGTCACGCTCTGCCCCGGCACGACGCGCAGGATGGGCGGCGCGTCGTCGGACGGCGACGGATAGACGTAGACGCCGGTCGGAGCCGTCGGCGCGGGCGCGGCGGTGTCGGGAACGGCAGTGGGGGCCGGCGTGTTGGTTTCGGTAGGCGACGGTTCCGGCGAAGGTGTGGCCGTGACCGGCAGCGCGGTCTCGGTTGGCGGAACCTGCGTCGGGGTGGGCGGGGCAGCCGTCTCGGTTGGGCGCGTCGTGGGCGTGGCCGACGGCGTAGGGGCCGGGGTGCCGCCGGCTCCTGACGTAGCCCCGGCCGCGGACGTAGCTTGCCAGCCAACCACCAGCGGCGGCGCGTTGCCGTCGATGACCGGCACGCCATCGAGCGAGCCGTCCAACCGGATAATGTCGGCGGCGATCCACCCCTCGCGGCCGTCGGGCAGCCGCACCAGCACCCAGCGGTTGTCGGCCGTCCGGCCGCGAATGCCCAGCGTCTGCCCCTCGGCCACCGCCTCGAACGGCTCATAGAGGAAGCCGGGGCCGGCGTAGACCAGATAGTACGCGGACTGCTCCGGCGGCGGCGCGTCGAGGAAGGGGGTGATGATCGGCAGATCGTTGAGCGTCTTCGACGGCAGGAATGGGCCATCGGCGGCCATCCAGCCGGCGCGACCGTCGGGCAGATAGACGTGCACCCAGGTCGCCGCATCGTTGCGCCCGTTCACGGCCAGCACGTCGCCCGGCCGGGCCACGCCGACGCGCTGGAAGCGCGCGTTTGGCCCGACGAAGACTGCGATAGTGTCGTTGGTTACGAAGGCGGTAATGCCTATCAAGGCCACGTCGGCCACGGGCAGCGCGGCAATGTCGCTGCCGGCTTGCAGGTAGCGGGCGTTCACCCAGCCGCGATAGCCGTTGTACAGCTCGATCTGCGCCCAGGTGGCGGCGCGGTTGCGGCCGACCAGGCGCACCTGCTCCCCGCCGACCAGGTAGGCGATGGCGGTGTAACTGACATGGGGGCCGGTGCGCACGTTGAGCGAACTGACGTTCACCTGCGCTTCGCCGTAGAGAGGGGCGGGCGTGGTGGGCGTTGGGGAGCCTTGCGCCTGACTGTGGCGCAAACCGATGAAGGCGAGGGCGGCCAGGACAGCCAGACAGAGCGGAACGATCAGCAGCGGCGAGCGGAGACGAGGGGAAGGGGTTGTATTCATGGCAGATTTTGGCTTTAACGTTACATGGCGCGGGTTATCGGTACTGCCAAACCCTCTCGCTGGCAGTATACGGTCGTCCCGCCGCCAGACAAGAGCTTGCGCCCATTATGATCCCATTTTTCACACTGTAGCGCAGGCTGTCAGCCTGCGCTACAACGGCTATAATAACCGACAGTGCTTGCGGAAAAGATTACTATGGATTGGATCGCCGCCGCCCGCGCCGGAAACCCCCGGGCCGTCGCCAGGCTCATCACCCAGGTGGAGAATGATGCCGCGTCCGCGCCGGGCATTGTCCGCGCCCTCTATGCCGATACGGGCCGGGCGCACGTAGTCGGCATCACCGGCCCGCCCGGCTCTGGCAAGAGCAGCCTGGTCAACGAGCTGGCTAAGCGCTTCCGACAGCATGACCGGCGCGTCGGCATCGTCGCCGTGGACCCGAGCAGCCCTTTCACCGGCGGCGCGTTGCTGGGCGACCGGGTGCGTATGCGCGATCTGGCCGGCGACACGGGCATCTTCGTCCGCAGCATGGCCTCGCGCGGCAGCCTGGGCGGGCTGGCCCGCAGCACGGCCGCCGCGGTCAAGGTGCTCGACGCCGCCGGCTATGATCTCATCCTCATCGAGACGGTCGGCGCCGGCCAGGCCGAGGTGGACATCGCCACGGCGGCCCACACGGTCGTGGTGCTCGAAGCGCCGGGCATGGGCGACGACGTGCAGTCGATCAAGGCCGGCATCCTGGAGATCGCCGACATCCTGGTCGTCAACAAGGCCGACCGGCCGGGGGCCAGCCGGGCGGCTAAATCGCTGGAGATGATGCTCCACCTGGGGCTGGAGACGGACACCGCTTCCGACCGGGCCCACCATGGCGCGGACGCGGCCCCATCGCCGGCCGACGACGGCCGACTGCCGGCCGCCGGCTGGGCCACGCCGGTGCTGCAGACGGTGGCGACGACGGGCGAGGGGATGGCGGCGTTGGCCGATGCCATCGAGCGGCACGCCGCCCACCTCACCGCCACCGGCCAGCGCGCCATCCGCGACTGGGAGCGCAGCCGCGACGAGGTCGAGCACCTGCTGCGCGACCTGTTCATGGATCAACTTCGGGCAGCTGTGCCCGCCACGGAGCGAACGCGCCTGATCGCCGACGTCGCCGAGCGACGCCTGGACCCCTATTCGGCCGCCGAGCGGCTCTTCGCCAGCGCGTCCGACACGTTCAAACGTGAGCGCTAATCCGATCGAGACGAGAGTTACTATGTACGGCGACATCAAGGTCTACGCCGGTTCCGGGTGTCCCGAACTGGCCCAACGCGTGGCCGAGTATATCGGTATCCGGCTCAACCGCTGGGATATCGTGACGTTTCCGAACGAGAACATCTTCATTAAGCTGAACAGTAGCGTGCGCGGCCAGGATGTTTACCTCATCCAGACCCATGCCCGCCCCGTCCACAGCAACATCATGGAGATGCTGATCGCCATCGACTGCTTCAAGCGCGACTCGGCCGGGCGGGTGACGGTGGTCATCCCCTACATGGCCTACTCGCAGAGCGACAAGAAGGACCAGCCGCGCGTGCCCATCACCTCGCGCCTGCTGGCCGACCTGATCGAAGTCGCCGGGGCCGACCGCTGGATCACCATCGACTTGCACGCCGGGCAGATTCAGGGCTTCTACAAAATACCGGGCGACGCGCTGAGCGCGCAGCACCTTATCTGTAACTACATCAGCCGCAAGAAGCTGAACGCCACCGTCGTCACCACCGACCTGGGCTTTGCCAAGGGCGGCCGGAACTTCGCCGCCTCGCTGGGCTTTCCGCTG
>NZ_JAYRVJ010000587.1:0-10814 GCF_041918635.1 Promineifilum sp. (SeqCode) | reverse complement strand
GCTGAACGGATCCTGCTCCATCAGCGCCCGATCCTTGAACGTACCCGGCTCGCTCTCGTCGGCGTTGGCGATGATGTGCTTCTCGGCCGGGTGGGCGGGGACGTTGCGGGTCATCTCCCACTTCAGGCCGACAGGGAACATCGCGCCGCCCCGGCCCAACACGTCGCTGCCCTTCAGCAGGGTGATGATCTCCTCCGGCGTCATCGTCATGGCCTTGCGCAGTCCCTTGTAGCCGCCGTACTTCTCGAAGTCGGCCAGGCTCATGGGGTTGACCTTGCCGGCGCGGGCCAGCTTGATCAGCGGCCCGCCGTAGATCTTCGGCTCCGGCTCGGGGTAGACGCCGGCCAGGAAGGCGTCCACGTCGGAGGGCGTCAGGTCGCCGGCCACGCGGTCGCCGTTCAGGGCGTTGGGCGCGTGCTCGCACATGCCCAGGCAGGGCACGGTCTCATAGGTGACGCTACCGTCCTCGCTCGTCTCGCCCGGTTTCAGGCCCAGCCGCTCCTCGATCGCCATGCGCACCGCCGGACTGCCGGCCATGTGACAGGCCGGGTCGAAGCAGACGCGGATGACGCGCCGGGCGGTCGGCTCGTTGTAGAACATGGAGTAGAACTCAACGACGCCATGGATGTCAGATAAGGGGACGTGGAGCGTCTCGCCGACGGCTTCCAGGACTTCGCGCGGCAGCCAGCCGTGGATGGCCTGCGCCTCGTGCAAGAGAGGTAAGAGCGCCTCGCGGCCGTGCCCCCGGTACTTGTTCAGCACCGGCGTCAGCGCCGCCCGATCAATCTCAATCGCTTCAGGCTGCACCATACTTGTGCCTCCTCAGGGACAAGCAATAGCCCGTTCGTGGTGGTGGGCGCGGGTGGGAGGCCCGCGGTTCGCCGGTCAAATGGCGAACAGGTTCACATTATATACCAGGATCGGCAGGGATGAAACGGTGGGAGGTGTCTATTATTCCAGCAGGGCGATGGCGCGGCGGTAGAAGGGGTGGCGGGAGGCCAGCAGCAGCGCGGCGCGGGCGTCGCTCCGGCGGCCAACCAGCCGGTAGAGCAGCCCCAGGGCGAAGAAGGCCGCGGGGATGTCCAGCCCGGCGGCGATGGCCTTCTCGTAGGCGGTGATGGCCTGCCCGGCCTGGCCGCGTGCCTCGCTGAGCATGGCCTGGCGCAGATGGGCGTCGCGCGCGGCCCGTTGGACGGCGTCGCGGCGCAAGGTGCTCTGGCGATACGCAGCCGTCAGCTGCCATTGGGCGAAGTCGGTCGCGGCCTTGAGCAGATCGCCTGGCTCCACGCGCGTCGTGCGATAGTAGGCGCGACGCGCGCGGCCAGCCCGGTCGCGGGTAGCCCGATCACGGGTGGCGACGGAGCGCCACGTCTCCTCAGCCGCTTCCCAAACCATGCGGTTCTCCGGCAAGGCGGTCAGCGCGGTGCAGCAGACGTGCAGAGCCATCAGAAAGCGCCCCTGTTGGCGCAGACCGTGGGCCAGGGCCAGGTAGTGGCGGGCCGCGCCAAGGGGGTCGCCGCGCCGCTGAGAGTCCATCGCCAGCCGCTCGTGGGCGCCGAGCATGTCACTCTGAAGGGCGAGAGCCTGTTTCCACACGTCGGCGGCGGAGTCGAACTCCTGCCGGTTCCAGAGGATGTCGCCGGCCAGCCGGTAGCTCCGCGCCGCGTCGGGGAGCATTCCCAGCCGCTCCTGCAACACGGCCACCTTCCCGGTGTAGGTCGGGTTGTCGCCGGCCAGCCGCGCCGCCTCCTTGTAGCAGGCCAGGGCGCGGCCCAGGTCGGCCAGCGCCAGGTGGGTGTCGCCCAGCCCGGCGTAGACGCGCGGTTCGTGGGGCAGGCCGGTCAGCGCCGTCTGGAAGCAGGTGAGGGCCTGCGGCCACTGTTCCTGGCGAACAGCTTCTTCCCCGATGTCCAGGGCGAGTTCGTAGCGGCGGACGGTGGCGGTCATGACAATTATGAATTAGGAGGAATTAGGTCGCCGCCGGCCAGCTCGCGGCTGAGTTCCTCCAAGTATACTCGCATCAGCCGCGTTCGTCGCTCCCCTTCGCGCCGGCCGGCGGCGGTGTGCATTTGCTCGGCCAGGCGCAGCAGCTTGACGTAGAAGTGGTCGATGACGTTCTGGCGGTCGTCGGGCGGGCGGGTTTGCGGCAGCGGCTCGGCCTCGTCGTAGAGCGGCTTACCCATGACCCCTCCCAGCAGCAGCGTCCGGGCGATGCCGATGGCCCCCAGCGCGTCCAGCCGGTCGGCGTCCTGGACGACCTTCGCCTCCAGCGTCTCCGGCGGGATGCCGGCGCTGAAGCTGTGGGCCGCGATGGCGTGACGGATGGCGGGAATGTGGGCGGCGGGATAGCCGTTCTCGCTCAGAAAGCCGGCCGCCGCCTCGGCCGCCAGCCGCGAGGCGAACGGGCGCTGGTCAGAGTGCTTGGGCACGACAACGCAGTCGTGGAGCCAGGCCGCGGGCAGGACGACGGCCAGATCGGCCCCCTCAGCCGCGGCCAGCATGCGCGCGTTGGCCACCACGCGCCGGACGTGAGCCAGGTCGTGGGCGGGATCGCCAGCGGGCAGTTGGGCGGCGATGAAGGTGGCGAAATGTGCTTCCCAATTAGATGGCATCTCCGCCTATTCTACCGGACGCGCCAATAGCAGGCTAATTGATTCAATAAGGGTGTTTAATAAGGCTGACAATCATACCAGAAGGTGGTATCATTCGAATATACCGACCTATACAGGTGCAAAGTGATGAATGCGCAGTTAACCAGATCCAGAAAGGTAACAATTACCTTACCTGACGAACTTGTTGTCTACGCGGATCGACGCGCCAGTTCGACCGGCACGAGCCGCAGCCAAGTGATCAGCCAAGCGTTGGCTTCGCTGATGTCGGATGAAGAGCGAGAACTGGCAGCTGAAGGATACCGGTTCTATGCCGCAGAGGCGGAGGAGTTCGCCGCGGCCAGCGGCCCGTCCACGGCTGAGGCGGCTGCCATAGCCGCGCCGTGGGACGATGCCGCATGATCAGGCGCGGCGAAATCTACTGGGTGGAGTTTGAACCGGTGAAGGGCAGCGAGCAGGGCGGTTTGCGGCCAGCGTTGGTGGTTCAGAACGACGTTGGCAATCAGTATAGTCCGACTACAGTTGTTGTTGCCATCACACGCACCATTCCGCCTAAATCCTTTCCTTTCATCGTCGTCGTGGAGCCGGAAGAGAGCGGGTTGCCAGCACGCAGCGCGATCAACTGCGCTCAGATGGCGACCATTCAGCAAAGCGGTCCACAGAGCCGGCTACGGGCGCGTCCCGGCGACCGATCAATCCGCCCTATTGGCCGACTCAGCGAGGCGCGCCTACAGGCCGTGGACGAGGCGTTGAGGTTCAATTTGGGGTTGTGAGGGGTGTGCCTGTATGAGATGCAACGCACTTCAGAAAGTGCGTCGCACCCGCTGGAACACCGGCTAGATCGTCGTCCGCGCCTGCTTCGTCTGCGGCGCGTGGGCCAGAAAGTCGCGGGCGAAGCGCTCGTTGTAGTCGGCCAGCAGGCGCTCGACGCGCTGCGGGTCGGGCGAGGCCAACAGCAGCCCGGCGTGGTTGGCCCGCGGCACGCGCCAGACGACTTCGGGATCGTTGTAGGCCGACAGATCGGGCCACTCGTCGCGGGCCAGGCAGATGATCAGCCCGGCATAGTCCTCGCGATGCTCCGGCACGCGGTACGCGTCGCCGCGCGCGGCGGCCAACTCGACGCGCGCCGCCTCCTGCCACAGGGCGATGCCGGTGGCCGCCTCGACCATCTTATCAATGTGCGCTCCGCCGACGCGGGCGGCCGTCTCCAGGAAGTAGAACTGGCCGTCGGCGTGGGCGTGGATGAACTCGGTATGGGTGACGCCGCGCGACAGGCGGAAGGCGCGGAAGATGTCGGCGGCCATGCCCGTTGTCGCCGCGAACTCGGCCGAGTCGCGCGGCAGCAGCCGGGTGTTGAAAATGCCGCCGCCCTGGGTCACGCTCAGCGGCGGCGCGCCATAGCGGCTGCTGACGGCAAAGACCACCTCCCCCTCCCACACCAGCGCGTCCACGTGGTACACGTCGCCGGGCAAGAACTGTTCCAGCAGGTAGAACGATTGCTGGTCGCCCAACTCGTCGAGCGCCCGCCAGACCTGTTCCGCGTCGTGGAGCTTGCGGATGCCGATGGCGCCGGCCTCGAAGCGCGGCTTCAGCACCCAGGGCGGCGGGACGCGGGCCATGTAGTCGCGCAGCCGATCGTAGTTGAACAGGCCGGTGAAGGCCGGCACGCGGATGCCCGCTCCGGCGGCCTGGGCGCGCATAGCGAGTTTGTCGCGGAAGTAGCGGGCGACCGTCTCGCCCAGGCCGGGCAGGCGCAGGTGCTCGCGCAGGGCGGCGGCCGTCGCCACGTCGTAGTCGTCCAGGGCCACGATGCGGTCGATGTCGTTGCCGCGGGCCAGCCAACTGACGGCGTAGGTGATGTTGGGCTGGGTGTGCAGGTCGGGCATGTTGTGGTGCACCGCGATCTTGTCCCAGGGCCACTCGCGGTCGCCGAACTTCTCAGCGGTCATCAGGATGACGCGCGCCCCCTGCCGGGCGCACTCCTCGATGAAGGGTAACCCCTTGAATTCGCTGGCGAGGCAGAGGATGGTGATCGGGCGCTGGTCGGACATGGTGCTACTCCTGAAGAAGAATCCACAGATTTCACAGATTGTACAGATTTTGCCAGGCGGTCTCGGTACTGTGTCGTCCGTGGCCCGTGCGGTAAGCGAATGGACGATATTGTAGCAAGAAAGTAGGAGGGGGCGAAGAGAGCCGCTCAGGCAGCATGATCACCTCGTTTCACCTCCCGGATCGAACTCGTCACCCCAATCCTGTACTGGCTGCCAGATTTCAATCTCCTCCTCATCGAGAGGTGCAAGCCGGTATCCTTCGGCGTCTCGTCGCTCCTTATCCCTCGGCGAAGCGTCGGATAGAGATGCGGTCGCCAGGATTTGATATAAGTTGGCCCGCCCGCGTTTCCCCACCGTCGCCAATACGTTCATGCTCCGCAGTGCATAGGTCGCCTTGCCGGCCAGCGCGCGTGGGCACTTCAGCGCCGCGGCCAACTCGGCGTTGGTGAAGGACGCGGGTAGGCTGCGCGGCAACAACGCCAGATAATCGTTTGGATGCACAAATAGCCACGATGAGGTGATGCCCAGCAGCCGCCGATCCACCAAACTCCACCGCCCCCGCCGCCAACTCCCCTGCCCGTCGTCGCGCCACACCTGCTCCTCCTGGATGAGCAGCGCCTCCAGCGTCAGGTTGGGGTGGGCGGCCAGGTCAGGCACGCGCACCAGTTCGGTGAAGATGTCGTGGACGGCGGCGCGCCTGGGCGACTTGCGCCGGGAGAGGGGGCGACCGGCGGCGTCTTCGCGGACGATCCAGCGTTCGGCCGGCAGGGGGTGGACGAGGTGGATGCGGCGGCCGTCGTCCAGCAGCCGGCGTAATTTCGGCCGCAGAGCGTAGAGGTGGCGGGTCTGGATTTCGATGAGCAGGTCGTCGCGGACGATGTCAATGACGTAGCGGCCGAGTTTGACTTCTAGCTCGTCGCCCGGTTGGCGCAGGTGTTCCTTGAGCGCGGCGTGGAGGGAGCGCTCGGAGAGTTGGCCGATGCTAGGCTTCGGTTTGTCCGTGACCAAGGGTCAGTCCGTTTCTAGGGTGTCACAATCTATGTGCGCGGACAATTAGACGTTTTTGGCTGGAGTCGAAGAGCGCATCTACTTTCATGATGGCAGCAAGATCAGGTCTGCTTCGCCCGCCTTTAGTGTCTTATCGCCGAAGAGGTGAGTCTGCGTCGGTTTTCGGAACGGCTGGAATCTTTCCTCTAGCCGCTTCTGCGGGAACGCTGCAAGCATCGCGTCGAGAGTAGCCTCCTTGGTAAATGGATCCTTGCTCGTGCGGACGTAGACTACAGCATTATCCGTGACCAGCTCGGCCGCATGGCAAAAGACTTCCTTGAGAAGGCTCCGGTAGCGGACTGGATGGGTGAACCGGCCCTGGTACGGCCCTCGAGTGACATAAGCGTCAGTCTCAAAACCGAGTAGCCATAGTCGAAGCCACTGGTCGTAGTGGTAGTTGGTGACGCCGAAGTATGGTGGCGATGTGAGCAGTAGCTTGGCCTTCGGCACTTCTTCTTCACACACTAGCTGCGCTAGTTGTGGTAGGAGGTTAACACTGTTGCCCAGATATACCCGGCTTCCGTCTGCCTCAACTACACCTTTTGCATATCGCCAGCGGATTCGCTGCCGCATGAACTCTACAACATCGAGGTTAGGTGGCTTCTTTCCGTTCTCAGCCCACCACTTGATGGCGTAGTCCGGTGACATAGCCTTTGTTTGGCGCATCTGGTTCGACAGAGCCTGACCTTCCTTACCGTGGAGGTAGACTAACAAGATCGCCATGAGCGTCCTGTCGCAGGTGCATCTGCGCCAATCGAGACCGACCCGCGCTGCAAGTAGGAAGCGCCGGACAGAAGGAGAGAAGCACTCACTGAAGAACTTCGGCAAGGACTGGGCCTGCTCGGCGTATTCATCGCTGATGTCGGCAATCTCTAGCAGCCGCTGCTCAACTTGCTCCGAAGACGCAGGACTGAGCTTGGCACTCGCATAGACCCATCCAACTGGACTTATCTCGACGCCGATCCCGACCCTCCCCGATGCCGCCGCACTGAAGATTGCAGTCCCGCGGCCGGCGAACGGATCAAGCACTACATCACCTGCCGCCGTGTGCTCTTCGATAACAGCGTCGGCAAAGCGAGTCGGGAACATGGCATAGTATGGCCCGATTCCTTCCCACCTTTCGGCTGCAGTGCTGAAAGTCTTGCCGTTACTTGCCATTCCCTGCCGTTCCTAGGAGCATCCTGGCTAATTGCGTCAATACCTTTGACCCAAGTTGTAGTGGGATAGCAGCATGGGCATTGGCTGCAATCAACGGAGACACTGCGTTTGCGTACTGCGAAGACGCCAAGCGGTCTAGAAGCGTGCATACGGTGGCAAACTGAGGATATAGAGAAATATCGTCGCTATCAATAGTGTCTTGAGCATTAGACAGAAACGGAATGCTGGCCACAATCCGTGCTCCGCTCTGCGTCTTGTAGAAGAACTTGCGACCGAAGTAGGTATCTTCGCCATATCGCTTATGGCTGTCGGAATACAGGACGCGTTCCTTGATGTAACCGTCTGTCAATAGCATGTATTGTCTCGCGGAGAAGAGCTGCTGTCCTGGCGTTTCCATCCGGTCGATTTCTTGGAAGTGTTCCGCGAAAGCCCCAGTCTTCTCGATGCCCAAGATCAATAGGTCATGGCCAGTTGCCGTCTGTACTTTTTGATTGAGTCGCTTGAGATCCCGGCTGATAGCGGCGCTCAACCAGGCCGGCGGTCCAAATGCCGCTAGTGGGCCATCGATGAAGAAGGCGAGGGATGTAAGACGTTGCAGCAGATTCCGTCGCTCAAAGCAACGCAAAAAATGAATCGCCAGCAACCGTTCAAGAACCTGCATTACCAAGCCGAACGCCTCGCCGTTCGTTCCGACTTCGCGGAATCGCTCGTGGATACGAAGGGCATCTGTCGAGTAAACGGGGCGACCACAGGTCGGACACGTAGTACAGCCACGCCCGATAGCGAACTCTGAGGTACAGCCGTGTGACTCCTTATAGGGGCAATGCTGGGGATTGGCCGTGGGCTTAAGCGCAAGCAAAGCTTCGTAGGTTGAAAGCAGGTTCGTCCGGTCGTCTTCGTCAACTACGATATCTGTAAAAAGGTCGTATAGTTCCTCGCGGAAAGACGCCCTCGCAGAGTTCTGTCTTCGTGTGACTACGTTACTGCCCGGTAATGCGGCATCGATGCAAGCAGCTTGCTCTGTCTTGCGAAACTCTACAGGATCAATTGGGCGCTCAGCATCCAGTTCACCGATAAGATGCAGGTCGAGAAGGACGCTTGCCGCGGTACAATAGCCGACCTTGGCTCCTGGATAGCCATTCTTTACGTCCACCTCGGCGTAGCTGCCGTCAATGGCGAGGACAAATCGCGGCAGGATTGATGCTTGCGCTGGCGCTTCAACCGGCCTAGGGACATTTGTGACTCGCGTTGTCTCCAAAAGCTTAGATCGGGCAAGAAGGTTTTTAACCCTTTGGCTTTCGGAAATGCGATGCAGTGGACGGTAGGTCGCGTATTCGCCATCGTATGGCATCTCATGCCCCCTGAGCTTTTGAGGCGTCTTCGATGAGGAAGCGGTCAACCTGTACTGGTATGACGTATGGGTTGGAGAGTGTCTTGACGCGAATAAAGCCTTTGTCTTGTGCACGAAGGATGCTGCCTTCAAAGTCGGCAAAGTCGTAGAACTTTCGGATTTCGCGCGTCTCGTCTGTGTTGTTAAGGTGACCGATAAACCAGTTGGCTGTGTTCCGCAGGATGTTCTGCTGAATGGAGCTTACCTCCTGTGTCGCATAGACTAAACCGATGTGGTATTTTGCCCCTTCCTTTGCCGTGCGGACCCAGATGTCTTGGAAATCAAGCTCGCGTGAGGACGGCAGGATGTTATGGGCTTCTTCGACATAGACTAGCACTTCAGGTGGCGTCTTTGCCGTACGGAACTGTTGCTGATTTCCCTCGAAGATCAACCTCATCACCCGGTCGGCCGCGGCCTTGTTAATTTCGGTACTACCACTCGATTGATCGACAATCACCAACTTGCCTTCCTGGAGATGTTCGTAGATGTCCGCGGCATAGTCAGAGGTTGTACTCGGCGTGTGCTGTACCTTCACCCGTCCAATAAGGCGGGAGCCATTAGGATAGGCAAACATTTCCAGAATCTTCTTGAGGTCATCATCCGCCCAGGAGCCGGAACTGCTAGTCCGAACATATTCTGTGTTGAACGCACTCCAACCAGATTTGTCATCGTTGATGTAGTCACGAAGTATCTCAAACGCTTGGGCAAGTTCAGCCCATGTCGGCGTTTGTTTGGTGAGAATTGTTGCGCAGACGCCGTAGTCGGCAGGGGACTTCCCAGTGCCTTTCTCTTCGTCTTTATTCAGGGCTGTGAGCAGACCCGCATTGAACAGATTGCGGGTGTTCGGCGTCAGACCGGTCGGGACTTGCAGACCGGCCTTGAACAGCAAGGCTTGGTAGGCGAGAACGCGGCGGTTGTATCTGGTCAGGGCTGAACGGTCGTTTGGGTCGGGCGGGTCAAACGCGACGTTGCGGAAATTACTTAAGTAAATGTAGGTCTGGTCCGATAGCGCCTCGTTAATAATCTCCTTACCGATCTGGAGATTGGCCTCCAGGTAGAAGTTGAGCAGCATTAGCTTCCGATCCGGATCGTTCGGATGCGCCACGATGCCGTAGGTGATGACATCACCCTGCAACCTTTGATGTTGCTCAGCCGGGCCACACTTCCAAACGTTCTTAATCGCTTCGGCGTTGAGCTCGTGGCCACCGGAATCTTGTTCATTCTCGTTAGCGTATTCGCCGTTCGGATCGAAGACGATCTGACCAATACGAATGGGGTTTTGCCCCCATCTGAGCGCGAAAATAGACTTGAGAATGATCTTCGTGGTGTTCGACTTGCCGGTGCGAGTCATGCCGAAGAGCGCGGTCTTCTGGCCAAGAAGGTCTGTAGGAGTGATTTGCACGGGCACGCCATCGATGCCTTGAAAAGGTCGGTGGCTCGATGCATAGCGAACCTGCCCGACAGCCACATGCCTATTGTGCATGGAAACCGCCAACCGGGGGTCGCGGAAGTTGACGATAGCCTTCAGCACATCACCACGTGGCTTGAAGACCTTCAACCCTCGGTTTGGGTAGTAGTTGCTGAGATCCGAACCAAAATAAAGGCGGAACTCTGGTTTGGCGTCGGAGCCGGCATTGACCATGTAGTAGGTTCCCAGCACTCGGCAGCGGACGCCAGCGTAGCTAAGCAGGTTGTGGGTCGTGGGATCCATAACGGCCCGGTCGTCCCAGTGTCGAGCCACTTCGCCGCTAACCCGCTGCGCTGTCTCAACTCGGACACGCAAAGCTTCCTCTGCATTGGGGAGGTCGGCTTTGTCGAGGACACGCAAGAGCACAACTGATGAGTCCTCTTGTCTAACGTCAGTCAAAGCTCCAGGGCTGACACGTGTGGCGATCAGGAAGGAGAGTGCAGGGATGCCGCCGACTCTTTGGCGGTGGAAGTCGTGTATCTGGACAAGGGCTTCGTCGTATCCAAGCGAGTAGACTTCGCCTACATAGGCGCTATCCTCGACGAGCGATGTCAATGTTTGACTGGCGGCTTGGAGCGGTTTGCTCAATTCCGGTTCCGTCAACCTTGCGGCAAGGGTCGACATAATGTCGGCCATAAGCATCTCCTATTACGATTTACTCTGATTAACCCTTGTTACCCAACTTTAATATGGAATAGTTCCCTATGTTGCTTAGAGGGAAATTCAGGTTCTTATGCAGAATTACTACAATTTACCCTAGTTGGAGGCTTTGTTACAATTATAGTACCTCGATTTACCGCTGCCACGGATTTACAAACATATTGGCATAGATCCGTGGTTCCTATAGCTATGGTCTCAACTCTCGTCTCATCACCACCCGCGTCGCCAACGGCCGCCGGCTGACCACAAACCCACAAGCGGCAAACAGCGGTTCCACGGCGACCATAGATTCCCGGCCGACCTTGACCCCGCTGGCAAAGGGAAAGCCTTCGATGGCCGCCGCGCCGTGCTCACGCGCCAGCGCGACCGCGGCCTGGAGCAACGCCCGGCTGACCCCTTCGCGCCGGACATCCTTGCGGACGTAGAAGCAG
>NZ_JAYRVJ010000586.1:0-1727 GCF_041918635.1 Promineifilum sp. (SeqCode) | reverse complement strand
TGGACGCTCATCGCCATCATCCTGCTGCACTGGCTCGTCATCTCGGCCTTTATCCAGTGGACAGCCGGCCACTCCTTCGGCCCGCGCTTCTTCGCCGACGTGCTGCCCTACATGGTATTCTTCCTGATCCCCATTCTGGAAGCCATCCAGACGCCGGCGCGACCGGCCGTCACCCGCGCCGCGCTGCTCGGCCTCTATGGCCTGCTGTTCGTCGCCAGCGCGGTTATCCACCACCGTGGGGCAGCATCGCCGGCTGTAGCCGGCTGGAACGTGTCACCGCTCAACGTGGACGCCGCGCCGTGGCGCGTCTGGGATTGGTCGGACATCCCATTCCTGCGCGGTCTGGGCGACGAACTGATCGCCGTCACGCCCGCCCAACTCGGGGTGGAACCGGGCGCGCTGGCGCCGGCCTTCGACATCGTCAACGTGAGCGACGCCCCGGTCGAGGTGTCGGTCATCCTGCCCGGCCGCGCCGCCTTCGCCGAGCACTCGGCCTGGCTCTTCCATCTGGACCCACTGCCCGGCGGCGGGACGGTCGGGCGCTTGATCGAACCCATCCCCGGCGCAGAGATGTTGCGGCTGGAGGTGGCGGTCGATGCGCCAGGCGTGGTCGGGCCGGCCAGTCTGGGCGGCATCAGCCTGGTAGCGCGGCCGGCCGGCGCGGAAGACCACGAGCCGGATCAAACACAGGTGATCGCCCTATCGGTGGCGGCCGATCCGGCCGGCGGGCCGCTCCGGCCGCCGGACGTATCCATCATCTGCCCCGACCCGGCGACCGGCGGCCTGTATGCCCTGTTCGGCGCGGGCTGGCACGACGAGGAGCGCAGCGGCGACGCGGCCTGGCGCTGGGCCGGCTCGCCGGCCTACCTCTACGTCTGGTCTGCCCGCGAACAGGCGGCGACGCTGGCGTTCGCCATCTCCTCGCTCCATGAGACCGGAGCGACCGATGGGCTGGGCGAAATGGGGGTCTTCGACGTGACGCTGCCCGACGGGCAGACCACCACGCTCGCGGCGGCGGCCAATCAACCCAGCCAGCTGGCCGTCCCGCTGCGGCCGGGCTGGAACACGGTCGTCCTGGAACTGGAAGCGGGCAACTTCCGGCTGGCCGATCTGGGCCTGGCCGACGACACGCGCAGCCTCAGCTTTTCGGTGGACGGGGTGACGCTCTCCGGGACGTGCGCCGCGCCCTGAGATCAGCCGACGTTCAACCCGCTCGCCAATTGCCCGCCGTCGATGACGAACGTCGCCCCGGTGGTGAAGCTGGACGCGGGCGAGGCCAGGTAGAGGGCGATACCGGTCAACTCCTCCGGCTCGGCCATGCGCCGCTGCGGCACGGCCCGCACCAGCCGGTCGTGGATGTCGGGCGTGCTCCACAGTACCTGGCTGAACTTGGTCTTGATGAAGCCCGGCGCGATGGCGTTGACCTGGATGTTGTCGGCAGCGACTTCGGCGGCCAGCACCTGGGTCATCATCAGCACCGCCGCCTTGCTGACGCAGTAGACGCCCATCATCGGCTGCGGCTCCAGCCCGGCGACGGAAGCCACGTTGATGATCTTGCCCCCGCCCCGCGCGCGCATGACCGGGATGCAGGCCTGGGCCACGCGGAAATAGCCCTTCACGTTCACGTCAAGGATTTTGTCCCAATGGCTCTCCTCGGCCGTCAGGAAGGGGCCAAAGTGGGGGTTGGTGGCGGCGTTGTTGACCAGGATGTCGATGCCGCCATACTC
>NZ_JAYRVJ010000585.1:0-2038 GCF_041918635.1 Promineifilum sp. (SeqCode) | reverse complement strand
TCAGCCGCGACGACGTCGCGCGTCATGCGCGCCGCCACGGCGGCATAATCCATGCCGTGGGCCTCGATGCCCAGGCGCATGCAGTGGCGTAGAATCTCGCCCCGGCCGCAGCCCACGTCGAGCACGCGCATGCCCGGCCGCACCTCGGCCACGGCGAAGGCGTCGCGCAGCCGCCGCGACAGATGCGCCCCCTCCGATTCCAGAAAAACGTCGTACCCCTCGCACGCCGTCAGGAAGTACTCTTCCGTATAGAGCGTTGAGGGCAGCGACTTCCGCTCCTGTCCGATGTTCGCTTGCTTGGTCATTTATAATACTTGATGAGCAAGGAGTCGCAGATTACCGTCAACGCTAAAGCTCCCTGCTTCAATCCGTGGTATCCGTTTAATCCGTGTTCATCCGTGGTGAATTCATTTCATTATAGAGCAGCGGGGCGCGGGCGGGCAAACGCGAAACCTTGGGCGGCGGCGCGCGTATAGGTGGGTGAGTAGTCAGGAGATTGGCACGTTGAACGAAGAGCAGGTCTGGCTCGAGAGGGCCAGACGCGGCGACAAGGCGGCGTTCGGACAGTTGATCGAGGCGTATCAAGGGCCGGTCTACAACCTTGCCTACCGGATGCTGGGCAATTCCGGCGAAGCCGAAGAGGCCGCGCAGGAGGCGTTCATCCGCGCCTATACGCGACTGGATAGTTATGACCCGGCGCACAAGTTCAGCACCTGGCTGCTGTCGATTACGTCGAATTACTGTATCGACCAGATCCGCAAGCGGCGGGCCGTGTTGTTGTCGCTCGATGAACCGCTGCCGCCTCACCCGGCGCTGCACAGCGACAACCACAAAGGCCCGGAAGGGCAGTACATCGCCCAGGAGCGCGAGGAACTGGTGCAGGGTCTACTCAAAGAACTGCCCGACGAATACCGTCAGGCGGTTGTCTTGCGTTACTGGTACGACATGTCGTACGAAGAGATCGCCGAGGTGCAGAACACCAGCGTCAGCGCCGTGAAGTCACGCCTGTTCCGCGCCCGGCGGCAGTTGGCCGATAGCAGCCTGGAACGCGGCTTGTTCCCGGCGGCCGAGGCGGAGGTAGAAGCGGTGATTTGAACGGAGAAACACTTCTCATTGGAGAGACGTGATGGAGCACGAAGAGAGATATTACCTGATGATGATGGACGCGCTGGATGGCGCGCTGGCCGACGCGGATCGCGGCGACCTGGAAGCGCACCTGAGCACGTGCCCCGACTGCCGGCGGGAGTGGCAGACGCTGTCGGCCATTGAGTGGCTGTTTCGCCAGACGCCACTGCTGATGCCGGCCGTCGATTTCGCTGAGCGGACGTTGGCCCGCCTGCCGAACCGGCGGGCCCGCGCCTGGGCGCTGGGGACGATCTATGCCGTGGTACTGCTCAGCGGCCTGCTGCCCGTGCTACTCGGCATTTTCCTGGTCAACCGCTACTCGCCCGTGCTCAGCCAGCCGGCGCTGGTGGAAGGCATCTGGTCGTCGCTTACCGGCATAGCGCGGGTAGTTGTGACGGTCGTCGAGGCGCTGCTGGCCGGCGCGGGGCGCTTCGTCGTCGAGCAGCCGGCGGTAGTGGGCTGGCTGATCATCCTGGCGGGCGTGGTGTTCCTATGGGGCGGCGTCTTGCAGCGACTCGTCGTGCAACCCGCGGACGCCTCCTCACGTAACTAGTTATACAGGACGCAGGAGTATTGGGAACATCGCGAGGAGCAATGAAATGAAGAGACGTGTCCTTATTCCGATAGTGTTGGCGCTACTGCTGATGGTAGCGTTGGTTCCGGCCGCCTGGGCCGGGCCGGATTACGAGCCGCATTCCGGGCCGCGCTTTGAGCGGTACTCCGACACGGTCATCGACGAGAACGAGATCGTCAACAACGATGTCGTCGTGCTCGATGGCGACCTGGTGATCGGGGCCGGCGCGCAGGTTAACGGCGACGTGGTCGTCTTTAACGGCGACGCCCTGGTGGATGGCAGCGTCAACGGCAGCGTCACGCTGTTCAACGGCGATCTGGTGGCCGGGCCGGATGCCTT
>NZ_JAYRVJ010000584.1:0-3905 GCF_041918635.1 Promineifilum sp. (SeqCode) | reverse complement strand
GTGGTCGCGTTGACAATCGCCCCCTTAATCCCCGACCCGCCGATGTCAATGCCCAGTAGCTCCATACCTTCTCCTTACAATAAATCAACCACGGATTTTCACGGATTTAACGGATGAAACGGATTGATTTATGGCGCTAATGATACTTGACTCAAATGAAGATTATTTAGAACGACGGTTCAATCCGTATTATCCGTCAAATCCGTGAAAATCCGTGGTTCATTCATTCCCAATTGTCGCGTAGAAGAGCGGGCGCGGCGGGACGGGGTGGTCGACAACGGTGATGGCCGCCGGCACGTCGCGCTGCGCCTGTTGCAGCGTCATGTCGTCATTGGCGTGGATCACACCGATCTCCTGCCCGGCCTCGACGTAGTCGCCGATCTTGATCGGCAGCAGGAAGCCGACCGCCGGGTCTACTTCATCCGACTTAACCAGCCGGCCGCCGCCACAGCGCACGCACACCCAACCCAATTCGGCCGTGTCCATCGCCGCCACGTAGCCGCTGCGCGTGGCCTCCAGCGGTTCCACGTAGCGGGCTGTGGGCAGCAGGGAGAGATCGTCCACCTGGCGACCGTCACCGCCCTGGGCCACAATCAGCTGGCGGAACTTGGCCAGCCCGCGCCCGTCGGCCCGCGCCGCGCTCACCAGCCGGCACGCCTCGTCCAGCGTCGCCGCCGCGCCGGCCAGCCGCACCATGTGGGCGGCCACCGTCTGGCAATGCTCCCAGAAGTCGGCTGGCCCGCCGCCGCGCAGCGTCTCGATGGCCTCTTTCACCTCCAGCGCGTTGCCTACAGCGTGACCGAGCGGCTGGTTCATATCGGAGATGAGGGCCACCGTCTGCCGGCCCGCGTCCTGGCCGATCTCGACCATCAACTGCGCCAGGTCGGTCGCCGCCTCGACGGTCGGCATAAACGCGCCGCTGCCCATCTTCACGTCCAGCACGATGGCGTCGGCCCCGGCGGCCAGCTTCTTGGACATGATCGAGGCCGCGATCAGGGCGCGGTTGTCGACCGTGGCCGTCACGTCGCGCAGGGCGTAGAGCTTGCCGTCGGCCGGGGCCAGAGCAGCCGTCTGTCCCGCCAGCACCAGCCCGATCTCCGCCAACTGGCGCTTGAACTGTTCCAGCGTGAGCTGGCTCGACCAGCCCCGGAACGATTCCATCTTGTCCAGCGTGCCGCCGCTGCTGCCCAGCCCGCGCCCGCTCATCTTGCCCACAGGCACGCCGCAGGCCGCCACCAACGGCAGCACGACCAGGCTCGTCTTGTCGCCCACGCCGCCGGAGGAGTGCTTATCGACGATATGCGGGGCCACGTCGTGCAGGTCGAGCATCTCGCCCGAGTGGGCCATTGCCAGAGTCAGATCGACCGTCTCGCGCCGGTTCATGCCGCGCAGGTAGACGGCCATCAGCAGCGCCGACGCCTGATAGTCGGGTATCGCCCCGGCCGTGTACTCGCGGATAAACCAGGTAATCTCTTCGCCCGACAGCTCGCCGCCGTCGCGCTTGTGGGCGATCACGTCCACCATTCTCATGACTTCCACTCCGAACTTCACGCCGCCTGTAGTAGGGGCGCACCTGCGTGTGCGCCCTGGGCAGACACGCCCTAGGCAGACACGCCCTGGGCAGACACGCCCTGGGCAGACACGCCCTAGGGCAGACACGCCCTGGGCAGACACGCCCTAGGGCAGACACGCAGGTCTGCCCCTACCGAGTGTTACCGATTATAACAGGAATCGGTATAATGCGGTTGCATAGCCCGCGCCGACAGCCGGGCCTGCGTCTAACCATTACCAGCAGCAGAACCCTCACAACCACACAAAAGCATTATGACCGAACACGTAGATATTCTATTGCGCGGCGGAACCGTCGTGACCATGAACGATAAGTATGACGTCTTCGAGGATGGCGCGGTCGCCATTCGCGGCGACTCCATCGTGGCTGTCGGCCCGACGGACGAGATCGCCCTAGCCTACCACGCCGATGAGACGGTTGACTGCGCCGACACCGTGGTCATGCCCGGCCTGGTCAACGCCCACACCCACATCCCCATGACCCTGATGCGCGGCCTCAACGACGACCTGCGCCTCGACGTATGGCTCGGCTATCTGATGCCCGTCGAGCGCCACTTCGTCACGCCGGCGTTCGTCAAGCTGGGCGCGCGCGTCGCCTGCGCCGAGATGATCCGCTCCGGCGTCACCTGCTTCGCCGACATGTTCTATTATGAAGAGTCCATCGCCGAACAGGTGGCCGAGATCGGCATGCGCGCCCTGTTGGGTCAAACCATTCTCGTCTTCCCCGCGCCCGACGCCGAGACGTTCGAGGACAGCCTGCTGCTCTGCCGCCGCTTCATCGAGCACTGGAACGGCCACGCCCTCATCCAGCCGGCTGTGGCCCCGCACGCCTGGTACACGGCCACGCCCGAACTGCTACTGGCCTGCGCCGATCTGGCCCGCGCCTTTGACGTGCCCCTGCACACCCACGTCAGTGAGACGAAGTTCGAGGCCGACAACAGCGTCAGCGGCAACCACATGTCGGTGGTGACGTGGCTGGAGCAGCACGGTATTCTGGACACCAAGCTCCTGGCCGCCCATTGCGTCCACATCGACGAGGAAGACATGTTCAGCCTCCGGCGGGCCGGGGCGGGCGTCGCCCACTGCCCGTCGAGTAACCTGAAGCTCGCCAGCGGCATCGCCCCGGTGGCCCAGATGCTCGCCCTGGGGCTGAAAGTCGGCGTCGGCACCGACGGCCCAGCCAGCAACAACGACCTGGACATGGTCGAGGAAGTCCGTCTGGCCTCCTTCATCGCCAAGGTGCACGCCCAGAACCCCACTGCTCTGCCTGCCCGCCAGGCGCTCGAAATCGCCACCATCGGCGGGGCGCGCGCCGTGCACATGGGCCATCTGACCGGCAGCCTGGAGGCGGGCAAGCGAGCCGACCTGGCCGTGGTGGACATGCGCGGCATCCACAACCAGCCCCACTTCCACAACCATCCCGACGCCGTCTACTCGCGCATCATCTATTCGGCCAAGAGTTCCGACATGGCCCACGTGTTGTGTAACGGTCGCTGGCTCATGCGCGACCGGGAGCTGCTGACGGTGGACGAGGCCGCGGCGCGCGCCGAGGCGATCCAGGTGGCGAAGCAGATTGACGCCTTCGTCATGGAGCGCGAATCCAGCCCCTATAACAAGCTGGTGCTGCTGGCCGGCGTCACCCGGCAGGAGAGCTTCGAGGTGCAGGTGAAAGCGCCTCTGGCCGACGAGGCCATCGTCCACAAGGTGTTGGCCAGCGGCGATCTCCACGTCACCCGCGCCGCCCACTACCGCCAGTACGACCACTACTTCCTGTTCGACAGCGGCGACCCGGACGCGGCCCGCCTGCGCTACCGCGAAGACGAGTTCATCAACGACGCGGGCGAGGTGATGCAGGTGCGCGCCCGGCTGACGCTCATCGGCGAAGGGGAGCGCGAGGAGTTCCCCAACGCGGTCATGCTCTCCCGCTCGCGCTTCCTGGCCCAGGCCGACCGCTCGCTGCGCTTCTATCAGGAGTACTTCGCGCCGGCCCGCGAGCTACAGGTCAATAAGGATCGCCGCCGCTGGCACGTCCTCTACAAGGCGACCGACTTCGCCATCAACCTCGACCGGGTGCTGGAGCCGGACGTGCCGGGCCATTTCCTGGAGATCAAGTCGCGCACCTGGTCGCGCAGCGACGCCGAGCGCAAGGCCACGCTCATCACCGAACTGCTGGCCTTATTCGGCCTCGACCTGAATCAGGCCGAGCGGCGCGAGTACACTGAGATCGCCCTGAGCGCTAACCGTGAGCGACGGGTGGAACCGGCCTAGATCAAAACGGTGGGATGCACTTTCTGAAGTGCGTCCCACCTATTCCTGAATAAAGCAACGTGCGGCGC
>NZ_JAYRVJ010000583.1:0-5382 GCF_041918635.1 Promineifilum sp. (SeqCode) | reverse complement strand
TCGGGGTGGGGGCGCACGCCGTCGAGCAGGGCGTCGGTCGCGGCGCGCGCCTCAGCCAGCAGCGCCTCGGCCGCGTCCCACTCCTCGCGGTGGATGGCCCGAATAGTGCGGGCGCACAGAGCGATGAGGCTGCGCGAGCGCTGGTAAGCCTGGTCGCGCGCCCCGTCGATCTGCTCCATATGGCGGCGTATCGTCTCGGCTATCTGATCCAATTGTTCCATATCACTCACCATGAATAAATGAACCACGGATTTTCACGGATTTGACGGATGAAGACGGATTGAATGCAAGCTTCAATCCGTTTTATCCGCTAAATCCGTGAAAATCCGTGGTTCATTTATTATCGTCCTCGCCGGGGAAGCGGAAGAAGTCATCGGCCAGGTTGGGGCGGGTGTGGGGCAGGCGGATCTCGCCAAACTGCCGCTCGAAGTTGGCGATGTTCTGGCCCAGCGCGGCATGCAGCAGCTTGGCGTGCATGGGACTCATGATGACCCGCGCCGTCAAACTGCCGCGCGGTGTCCGCGGCAAAATCTGGGCGAAGTCGAGCACCACTTCGGCCGGCGTATAGTTGATGAAAGCGAGGTTCGCATAGACGGGCTTCAACTCCTTCGGCAGGTCGATGGAGATGCGCACCTGTTTGGGTTGTTCGGATGGCGTGTCGGTCATTCCTCTTTCCTGATTCTCAATTCTGAACGCGGTAGGGCCGCACCGGCGTGTGCGCCCTGAGGCAGATGCGCAGGCTTGGGGCAGACACGCAGGTCTGCGCCCACGATCACCCCTTCACCGAGCCGGCGAGCAGGCCGCGGATGAAGTAGCGCCCCATGACGATGTAGACGATCAGCGTCGGCACGGCAGCGATGATCGCCCCGGCCATGACCATGTTCCACTCCTTGATCTGGCTGCCGGACAGGTTGCGCAGCGCGACGGTGATGGGTTGCGACTCCGGCCGCTGCAAGATGGTCACCGCGAAAAGGAACTCGTTCCAGATATTAGTGAACTGCCAGATGATGACCACGACGAAGCCGGGTAGCGACAGGGGGAACAGGATGTGACGGTAGATGCTGAAGAAGCCCGCGCCGTCGATGCGCGACGCCTCAATCATCTCGTTGGGCACCTCGGCGTAATAGTTGCGAAAGATGAGCGTCGTGATGGGGATGCCGTAGACCACGTGCACCAGGATCAGCCCCACCAGCGAGCCGCCCAACCCGATCCGCGCCAGAGTGATGGTCAGCGGCACCAGGATAGACTGGTAGGGGATGAACATGCCGAACAGCATCAGCGGAAAGATGATGTTGGCCCCGCGGAACTTCCACTTTGACAGGACGTAGCCGTTCATCGAGCCGAGCATGGCCGACAGGAGGGTAGCCGGGATGGTCAGCTTGAAGCTGCTCATCAGGTTGGGAGCCAGGCCGCGCAACCCTTTCTCCGGGATACCCGACCAGGCCGCCTTGAAGCTCTCCAGGTTGAAGCCGGCCGGCAGCCCCCACAATTTCGACAAGTCCTGCACCTCGGCGAAGGTCTTCAGGCTGCTGCTGAGCAGGACGTAGACCGGGATCAGGAAGATGAGCGCGAACAGCACGAGCAGGAGATAGATGCCGATGCGGGCCGGGTTGAGGCGGGCGGTCATAGCTCGACCTCCTGACGGAAGCTGTAGATGAGATAGGGAATGATGACCAGAGCGACCATCAGCAACATGATGATCGAGATGGCCGCGCCCTGGGCATAATGGTTGCCCTGGAACGTGGTCTCGAACATGAAGATGCCGGGCACGTCGGTGGCGAAGGCCGGCCCCTTGCCGGTCATGGTGTAGATGAGATCGAAAATCTTGAGCGAGATGTGCCCCAGGATGATAAGGGCGCTGAAGGTGATCGGCCGCAGCAGGGGTAGCACGATGTGACGGTAGACGCCGACGTTGGTCGCCCCGTCCACCTTGCCCGCCTCACGCAGGTCATCGGGGATACCGCGCAGCCCGGCCAGATACATGGCCATGGTGTAGCCGATCATCTGCCACGCCGCGGCGATGAAGACCGGGATGAGCGCGATGTGGAACGGCCCAATGCTGGTCGGGTCGGTGTACCAACCCCACTTGAGATTGTCCAGCCCCATCATGCCTAACAGCGCATTCACACCGCGCGGCCGCGACTCGGTGCCCGGCGCGAAGATCCACTGCCAGACGACGCCCGTGACGACAAACGAGATCGCCATGGGGAACAGGTAGATGGTGCGGAAGATGCTCTCCCCCTTGACCTTCTGATCCAGCAGGATCGCCAGCAGCAAGCCGATGCCGATGCACAGCAGCAGGAAGAAGACAGTGAAGAAGAAAGTGTTCCACAGGCCGGTGGTGAAGCGCACCGCGCTGATGCCGCCGATGGCGCGAGAAAAGAGCTGCCGGTAGTTTTCCAGACCGACAAAGGTGTAGTCGGGGGCGATGCCGTCCCACTTGGATACGGAGACCAGCCCCGTCCAGCCGATGAAGCCGTAGACAAAGATGGCCAGCAGGATAATGGAGGGCAGCAGCATGAAGAAGGCCAGCCATCGTTCGTTGCGCGCCTGCGAGTTCATGGCATTACCTCGGAGTAGCATCTGAGGTGCAACCCACTGCATCTACTCCTGGCAGATTTGCTGCAAACCTGCCGGAGTAGACGCAGTGGGTCGCACCTGCTGAACAAAGGCGCTTACTCGGTGCAGACGCCGGCGTCGACGCACGCCTGGGCCATGCCGGCCTGGGCCGCGGCGACGTCGCGGTCGGTGACGAACAGGGTCATCACATCATTGAACGCCGTCACCCAGCCTTCGGACGCGGCCGCGCCGTGGGCCAGGCTCGGGGTGATCTCGTTGCTGGCGAAGTCATCCATCGCCGACTGCAAGTAGGCGTCGTACAGCGTGCGGTCGCTGTCGCTGCGCGGCGAGATGGAACCCTTCAGCGGGTTGAAGGCGTCTTGCCCTTCCTTGGAGCCGGCCAGCGTCAGCCACTTCACCGCGTTGTCACGGTGTGGCGCGTCCTGCGGCAGGCTGAAGGTGTCGGACAGCATCATGAACGTGCCGGTCGTGTCAGGGGAGGGGGCATAGCCGTAGCCCTCGCCCGGCGCGAGGTCGATGGAGGTAAAGTAGCCGTTGGCCCAGTCGCCCATGATGGTCATGGCCGCGTCGCCGTCGGCCACCAGTTGCGCGGCCTGGTCCCAGGACAGCGCGGCATGGTCCTCATTCACGTAATCGAGCATACGGGCGAAGGTCTCTAGCGCCGTGGTGACTTCCGCGCCGTTCCAGTCCGTCTCGCCCGTCCAGAGGCCGCGATAGCCATCGGGGCCGAGGACGCCCAGCAGGACGGTCTCGAACAGGTGGGTGGAGGCCCAGATGCCGTTGTCGCCCAGCGCCAGCGGGGTGACGCCGGCTTCCTGCAGGGCGTCGGCCACGGTGAAGAATTCGTCGAACGTCGTCGGGGCGGTCAGCCCGTTCTCCTCGAACAGAGCCGGGTTGTACCACAGCACGTTGGAGCGGTGGATGTTGACCGGCACGCTCCAGATTTCGCCCTCATAGGAGAGAATGTCGATCACGTCGGACGGATACACGTCCATCCAGCCGTTCTCCTCGAAGATGAACGTGACCGGCTCCATTTTGTCGGCCACGACCCAGGTGTCGATCAACTCGTGCCCGGCATGGACCTGGAACGAGTCGGGCGGGTCGCCGGCCTGCATGCGGGTCGCCAACACGGCCTTCGCGTTGGAGCCAGCGCCGCCGGCCACCGTCGCGTTGACGATCTCGATATCGGGATACGTCTGCTTGAAGACATCGTACATCGCGTTCAGACCGTCGGCCTCGCCGCCGGCCGTCCACCAGCTAAAGAACTCCAGTTGGCCGGCGCCTTCGGCCGGGGCGGCTTCTTCTTCAGCGGGCGCGGCCTCTTCCTCGGCGGGCGCGGCTTCTTCTTCGGCGGGGGCCGCTTCTTCCTCGGTCGCGACGGTCGGTTCGACCGTCTCCGTCGTGCCGCCGCCACAGGCGGCCAACGACAGGGCCAGAACCACCAGCAGGGTGATCAGCCAAAGCAATTTCTTGGACATCACGAACTCTCCTCCGTCATTCACGGGTGTTCCCGGCCGGCTGTGGCCGGCGGGGAAATGGGGTTGCACTATGTTTGGTTCGGTGGGGTGATGACTCTTCTTCTGTCGTGTTGCCGATAGCCACCTCCTGTAGGCCGCCCGGCCCGCCAACCGGGCGCGGACAAGGAGATTCATGAAGCGTGGGTCGGGGGCAGGGCGAATGAACGTGTTTACGTACGGTCGGGAGCCAGCGCAAGGGGTGTCCAGACGGAGGTTCCCGAAGCGGCGCTATCGGCAGTGTAGCACACTCTTGTCAGGCGACAAACTCAGACCTGATTAGGTGGGCGGCCACACATTTCACCCCCATTAGAGTGTCCAGGGCCGCCCACCTGTCAGGTCTTTAAGGAATAGCGTGGGGGCAGTGGTAGCGGTAGTCGAGCAGCGCGCCCGTGTCGCTGAAGCGGAACGTGGAGATGGACGCCGGCGCGGGGTAAAGATCGTCCACACCGCACTCCACCAGTTGGCGCTTTTGCATCGTGGAAGCCGGCCGGCCAAAGGCCCACAGGATGGCGAAGGCGATGGGGTCGCCGTGGCTGACCCCCACCACGTGCTGGCCCAGATGTTCCCGGCGCAGGCGCTCGAAGAAGGCCAGCACGCGCGCCAGGATCTCTTCCGGCTGCTCGTAGGGCGGCGGAAGCTCATGGTAGAAGTCCCAGTTGCGTCGTTCCATCTCCGCCACGGGCAGACCGTCGTAGGGGGAGTGAATCTCGTTGAGCAGGGCGCACTCCACCAGCGGAACCGGCGCGGCGAACTGGTCGCGCACGATCTGGGCCGTCTGGGCGGCGCGCAGCATGGGGCTGTGGTAGATGGCGCTCACCGCATCCTGGGCGAGGAAGCGTCCGGCGGCCGCCGCCTGCTCGCGCCCCTTTTCTGCCAGGACGAAACCGGGCAGGCGGCCGTAGTACACCTCTTCCGGATTCTCGACCCGACCATGACGCACCAGCGAGATCGTTGTCATGATAGAGTCGTCATCCTTTCTCGACCTAAGCCCACTGCCGCTTGGATAATCTGCGAAATCTGCGTAATCTGCGGATGATTTCTTATCCATCAACCCGATTCTATTACGCTGAGCTTATAGCCTCGCCCCCAGACCGTATCGATCTCCACCCCACTGCCCGCCAACCGATCGCGCAGATGAGCGACGTGTACGTCCACCGTACGCGTCTGGCCGTGGTACTCGTAGCCCCAGGCCAGATCGAGCAACTGGTCGCGCGAGAGCACCTGGTTGGCGTGGTCGGCCAGGGTGAGCAGCAGGTCGAACTCTCTGGCGCGCAAGGCGATGGGT
>NZ_JAYRVJ010000582.1:0-9037 GCF_041918635.1 Promineifilum sp. (SeqCode) | reverse complement strand
GGCCGCGCTCTCCAATAATAAATCGCCGCCGCTGGCCTGGGCTAATTTCTGGACGACGGCCAGGGTGGCGCTATTGTCGCCCAGACCGGGGATAGGCCGGCGGCCCGCCAGATAGTCGCGCGAGTCGAAGACGCGCCCCCGATCTTCCAACTGAATGCCCACGCCCGAATCGGTGAAGGCCACGTCTACCATTCGCCCGTTGCGCCCCTGGCCGGCCGGGGCCAGTTGGGCGCGCAGGCTCACGTCGCCGTCCTCCGCCGAGGCGCGACAGGCGTTCTCCAGCAGGCTCAAGACGAGTTGCCGCAGCACGGTCTCCTTGACCGACACCAGCGGCAGGTCGTCGCCCAGCGCCAAATCCAGGGTCAGGTTCTTGCGGCGCAGGATGGGTAAGACGGAGGTGGTCGCGCTCTCTACGACGGGGGCCACGGCGGCCTGGGCCACCTGCGGCCGGGCGGTCGTCGGCTGGCCCGGCGCTTGCTGCTGCATGGTGACCGCCGCCGACTCCGCCTGCCGGGCGCGCTCTTCAGCCGCGGCCAGCAGCCGGCGCGCCTCGGCCAATTCCAGGATGAGCCGCTCCCGCTCCGCGTCGAGCTGAAGAGCGGGACGGAGCGCGGGAGCCAGCGGCGCGACCGGCCGGGCCGGTTCGCCCTCCACGCGCTGGCTGTTGGCGATGGCCTGGGCGATGAACGCGGCCAGGCCGGGGATGATGGCCCGCTCGCGGTCGGTCCAGTTCGGCGTGGTAGGCGGCGCGGCCACCAGCAGGAAGCCCAGACAGCGCCCGGCGATGATCAGCGGCTCGACGAAGACCGGCCCCAACGCGCCCACGTTGAGTTGCTGCGACAGTTCGTGCACCTGGCGCGCGCCAACGCCGCGCGGCAACAGCTCAATGCCGCGCTGCTGTTCATGGGCCAGCCGGAAGGCGGCGTGGTCGGCCAGGTTGATCTGCCGGCCATAGGTTGTGTCGCGCGTCGTGGCCGGTCGGGATTGGCCGAACAGGACGCGCTGCGGGTTCTTCTCGTCGATGAGGCCGATGGCGGCGAATTGCGTCGAGATCAGCCCGGTCACCATCTCCAGCGCCTGCTCCAGCCGCGTTTCGGGCAGGCGGGCGCCGATAACGCCGGTTGAGAGGCGCAGATTGCGCGCCAGTTCGGCCGACCGCGCCCGCTCCGCTTCGGCCGCGGTCATCAGGTCGCGCAGACCGTCGCGATAGGCCAGGACCGCCCAGAGCGGAAAGGCGACCAGATAACCCAGGCGCAACCAGTAGATCACGTCGGTGCCGGAGGGCACGAACTCGGGGTAATTGAAAAAGTTGGCGACGTGCGCCAGCAGAACGACAAAGAGGATGATCGGCCGGAGCGTCAGCCGGTGGTTCCGGTCGCGCACCACCCACACCATGCCCACGGCCAGGAGCGCCATTTGCAGCACGCCCCAGACGTAAGCCTGGGCCGTGCCGATGTAGGCGCTGGTCTCCGTCGCCCGGCTCTGCCAGTCCTGAAAGAAAAAAAGGTAGAGGACGGCGACGATCACCAGACTGACCAGCAGCACCCCATCGGCCAGCCGCGGCCGATCCATCTCGAGAGCGGCCAGCCCCCACACCATCAGGATCACCGTCGCCGTGTCGATGGCCTGTTCCAGCGGCGGCAGGACCACACGGGCGCGCTCCGGGCTTTGATCGACCAGCAGCGCCACGGTCAGCAGCACGAGCCGGGCCAGCAGGATGCCGCCCGCAGCCAGCGTCATGCGCCGCGCCGCCTCGTCGTTCGGATCGCGCTGCCAGCGGGTATAGGCCAGCGCCAATACGACCTGCAAGGCGAAGAGCGTCAAAAGGTGGTAGATGACGCTGCCCGGCGGCTGGCTCAGCAACTCGATAATCTGCTGCAAGATGACCATACGTGATGCGGTTCCCGGCCGCGGCGCCCGCCATCGCCGGCACGCGCGGGCCGCCAGATACCTGTAGGATAGCAGAAACGGCCGCCGGTCGCTATGAACAAGTCGTTAAGGTGCGCGGCCGGCCATCGGGCCGAGTGGCAACCGCGCCAGCAGCCAGGGCAGCAGGAAGACGAACGGCACGCTGATGAAGTGGGCCCGCACCTGGTCGCCGTCCAGTAGAAAGACGCGCAGGTGGCCGTAGATGAGCACCGACAGTTGCGACGTAACCAGAAACCACCAGCCGGCCCGCAGCCGGTAGTGGGCAGACCTGACAGGTGGGGGCGTCGCGGCGACGCTCCCACCTGTCAGGTCTAAGTGCGCGCCGGCGTCGAGCAGCAGCCACGGGAAGGGCCAGACGGCATACCAGACGCGGAAGCTGAGCGCCTGCGTTACGTAGCCGAAGAAGACGTCGGCCACGCCGCGCAGCGCCGGCCGGCCGCGCCAGCCCAGCCACAGCAGGCCGGCGGCCAAGACCGCGAACAGCAGCCGGGCGACAGCGCCGATGAGGTCAATCGAGGGGCGTTGATCCAGGGCGAAGTAGACCCAAACGGCGGGCGAGAAGCCGGCGCTGGCCGTAGCCTCGCGCGCCAGGCGCAACGCCAGGTCGAAGGGCGTCCGCAGCCATCCTCCCGATCCCACCCAGGGCAGGAAAGCCAGCCAGGCCAGCAGCAGCGCCCCACCCACGCTAATCGCGGCGAATCTCAATGCCCGCCCGTTCAATCCCGCCCCCGCGGAGTGCGCATCCTCAGATGCGCATCTTCGCCACAGCCAGAGAAAGAAGAACGGCAGCGCCAGCGCGGCCACCGGCTTGGTCAACGGCGCAAGGGCCATGACCAGGAAGCCCCCCGCCGGGCGGCGGCGCGCGACCCACAGCCCCAGGACCAGCCACAACAGCATCAGCGCGTCGTTGTGGCCGTTCAGCGCGAAGGTCAGCAGCAGCGCCGGATTCCAGGCCCACAGCGCGGCGTAGGCCGGGCGCGCCCGCCCCGGCGGCAGCAGCGCCCAGATGAGCGCCGCCAGCCCCAGGAAACAGGCCAGCGCCAGCAGCTTGAACAGCCACACACCCAACAGCAGGTTATCGCCGCTGAGAGCCGTCACGCCCGCCGCCACCAGTTCCCACAGCGGGCCATAGGGCGAGGTCTCGCCCGCCCACTCGCCGGCCAGGGGCATGAAAGGGTCGCCGACGAAGGTGGCCGGCGGGGCAACATAGGGGCTTTGGCCGTAGACGCTGGCGACGCGCCCGCGAATGACGTAGCGGTACACGTCGGTGGCATTGATGGGGTAGGCGGCCAGCAGCGGCAGAGCCAACAGCAGCGCCGCCCCGATGAGCAGGGCCAGCGCCGCGCGATCCGTTCGCGCCAGGCCGTCGCGCAACCGGCGCAGGGCCAACAGGTGCAGCGCGAACAGCAGCATCAGGAGCAGCGCGTAGGCCAGCCCGCCCAACGCCGTTGGGGCAAAGGTGCGGATGTCGGCCGCCGGCGCGCGGCCAACGTTGGGAGCCAGCGGAAACCAGCGCCACATCAGCCCATAGCCCAGGGCGCTCAGGGCCAGGGTGGCCCACAGGGGCAGGCCGCGCCGCCCGCCCGCGTCACTTCCCGGCGTCGCTGGGCTGCGGCTGCTCGACAAGGCGCTCGCCTTCCTCCACCGGTGACTCGCCGTCGGCCCGCTGCGTGTCCAGGGGGACGACCAGCGTCACCGTCGTGCCCGTCTCCGGCGTAGACTCCACGCGCAGCGAGCCGTCAATGCGCTCGGCGCGCTCGCGCATGTTCACCATGCCCAGGCTGCCGCGCGTGCTGTAGTCGCGGTTCACGTCGTAAGTGTCGAAGCCCACGCCGTTGTCGTGGACGGCGGCGACAAAGAGGCCCTCCGTCTGCCAGAAGCGCACCTCGATGAGGCTGGCTTTCGAATATTTGCGGGCGTTGTTCAGCGCCTCTTCGATGATGGCGAAGGTGACGACTTGCGCCGACTTGCTGAGCACGCTGCCCGTCTCGCCGCCGATCAGGCGCATCTCGATGCCGTCCGACTCGCCATAGCGGCGCAAGAGCGCGTCGACGGCCACCCCCAGCCCCTGCGTCTCCAGCACCAGCGGGCGCAACGTGAACAGCATGCCGCGGATCTCGGTCGAGGTCTTCTTCGCCAGCGTCTCGACCCGCTGAATCTCCTGTTTGGCCCGCTCCGGGTCCTGGTCGATCATCGTTCGGGCAAAGCCCAGGCGCATGGCGATGGCGGCGATGCTCTGCGTCGGCCCATCGTGCAGGTCGCGGGCCAACTCCTTGCGCGCCTCCTCGTCCGCCTCGATAAGCCGCTGCTTCTCCGCCTCCAGGTGTTGGTAGAGTTGGGCGTTCTGGAGGGCGACCACCGCCTGGTCGCCGACGGCCTGGAACAGGTCAAGATGGTCTTGATCAAACTGGACGGCCGTATCCGTACCGATGACCATCGCGCCAAACATCTGGTAGCGGGCGCGCAAGGGGATGCAAACCGCGGTCAGGCATTCGCGAAAGGCGTCATAGACGCGCAGTTCCGGGTCTTCCTGGGGGTTGTTGGTGACGACGACGCTAGCGGAGGCCAGCGCCGCGCCGACTGCGCCCTGCTTGCCGGCGATAGTGCGCTGGCTGTCCTCGCCCAGAAAGCGCCGCCGGGCGATAGCCCGCAGCTTGTTGTCCTCATAGAGGAAGACGGCGCCGACCAACGACTCGCGCGGGATGCCCATCTCATCCAGGGCCAGGCTGCACACGTCGAGCGACTGTTCCACCACCCGCTCAAAGCTGAGCGTGGCGCTCAGCGTGGAGGCCATGCGCTGGAGCGACCGGACGCGGTTGTCGGCCGCGCGCGACTGGCGCAACTCCCGGCCGACGCGCTGATTCACGTCGCGCCGCAGACGCAGGCGGGCCTGACCCAACCCATACAGGGCCACGACGCCCAGCAGCAGGGTAAACAGCGCCGCCAGCGCCAGTTCCGGCAACCACTCCCCTATCGGGCGCATGCCGAAGACGGCAAACACCAGCACGAACAGGCCGATCTCCAAAACGATCAGCAATGCCAGGGTGATGATGACCAGACGGTTCAGGCGGGCGATGCCGTGGTCAATGGTGGTGTCTATTGAATCATCCATGCTCTACGGTAGAACGGGTTTCTTAACCCGTTCTTGTCCCCACAGGTTAAGAAACCTGTACTACGGGCTTAAGTATAACCCAGCATCCTTACAGCGTCGGTAACGTTATAGCGACCTGACAGGTCTGAACGGGGCCATCGTGGCGCGCCTGCCAAAATATACCAGATCGTCGCCATTGTTCACCATCCGCCGCGGGAGCGCTATAATGGGCCACCAGACGAGGATAAACCTATGAAAGCATTCGTAACCGGCGGCACGGGTTTCATCGGCCGCAGCGTGGTTCGCCAACTCCTGGCCCGCGGCTATCGCGTCGCGGCGCTCACCCGGTCGGAGAGGGGCGCGGCGGCGCTGCGCGAAATGGGCGCGCAGGTCGTGCCCGGCGACGTGACCGACCGCGAGTCGATGCGCGCCGCCATGCGCGACGCCGACGTCGTCTTCCACATCGCCGCCATCTATGACTACTCCCCCGCCGCCAAAGCGCAATCGGAGGCCATCAACGTCGAGGGCACGCGCAACGTCCTGGAATTGGCCCACGAGTTGGGCGTGCCCAAGATCGTCTACACCAGCACGCTGGCCGTCTTCGGCGACACGAAGGGGGAGCTGCCGGACGAGACCTACTACACCGAGGGGCCGTTCCTGACGGAATATGACCGCACGAAGTGGAAGGCTCACTACGAGGTGGCCGAGCCGCTCATCGAGCAGGGCGCGCCGATCATCATCGTCATGCCCGGCGTGGCCTATGGCCCCGGCGACACGAGTTGGCTGGCGGAAACGATGCGCCTGTTCCATCGCGGGCTGTTGCCCATTGTGCCCGGCCCGGAGAGCGTCGCGACTTACGCCTACGTGGACGACATCGCCGAAGGCCACATCCTGGCCGCCGAGAAGGGGCGGGTCGGCGAGTGCTACATCCTGGCCGGCCCGGCCGTGCCGCTGGGGGAGATGGTCGAGTTCTGGTCGCAACTGACCGGCCGGCGCGCGCCTCTCTTCGGTCTGCCGGCGCGCTTCCTCCGGCCGATGGCCCCCGCCGGGCGCGTCCAGCCGGCGCTGTCGCTGCCCACCGTCTTCGGGCCGGACATGATCGGCTCGCTGGGCGTCAGCTACGCCGGCCGCTCCGATAAGGCGCGGGCCGAACTGGGCTGGCGGCCGCGGCCGTTGCAGGCGGGCATGCTAGAGACGTTCGAGTGGATCGCCGCCACCGAGCCGGCCGACGCGGGCGCGCGCGAGAAGCGGGCGGCCGGGCTGATCCTGCTCGCGGCGCTCGTCCTCGTCATTCTGTTGCTGCGCCGGCGCGTGGAACGGGTTTCTTAACCCGTTCGCCCGGTCTCTGCTCCCAAGTGTGCAGGGCGATTTGGCAAATCGATAGGCCGCGGAGAGGCCATTTGACGAATCGCCCTACAATTAAGCGGCCTGTTCTACCCCCGCCATCAGCAACCCCAACTTCTCCGGCGTCGCCTCGGCGCGGGGCACGTCGCCCATGATGCGCCCCTCGAAGATGACCAGAATGCGATCGGAGAGGGCCAGGACCTCGTCCAGGTCTTCGGAGATGAGCAGCGTGGCCGCGCCCGTCTGCCGCTGCTCCAGCAGCCGCGCGTGGACGTACTCCGTTGCGCCGATGTCCAGGCCGCGCGTCGGTTGGGCGGCGATGATGACCTGCGGCTTGCGCGACAGCTCCCGCGCCAGGATGAGCTTCTGGATATTGCCGCCCGACAGGCTCTTGGCCGGCGTCTCCAACGAGGGCGTCTTGACGTTGAACTCCGACACCAGCCGGCGCGACGTCTGCCGGATGCTGCCCCGGTTCAGGAAGCCGGCCCGCGCGTAAGGCGGCTGGTCGAACTCGCGCAGGATGACGTTCTCGGCCACGGTGAAGTCGCGGATCATCCCGTCACGCATGCGCTCCTCCGGGATGTAGGACAGCCCCAGAGCCATGATGCTGCGCGGCGATTGGCCGGTCACCGTCCGGCCGCCCAGCGCGATCTCCCCCTGCGTCACCGGCCGCAGCCCGGCCACGACCTCCGCCAGTTCCCGCTGCCCGTTGCCCGAGACGCCAGCCAAGCCGACGATCTCGCCGCCGCGCACATCGAACGTGACGCCGCGCAGCGCCGGCCGCTCCTGGTCGTTCTGGGCGTGCACGTCCTGCACCTTCAAACGAATCTCGTGCGTCTCCAGCGCCGCCTTCTTGGGCTGCGCCGCCAGCGGCCGGCCAACCATCATCTCGGCCAATCCCTGCTTCGTCGCTCCCTTCGTGGACTGCGTGCCGATGGCCCGGCCGTCGCGCAGCACCGTCACCCGCTCGGACAGTTGCAACACCTCGTGCAGCTTATGGGAGATAAAGATGAGGGCGTGGCCGTCCCGCTTCATCTGTTGCAACGTCACGAAGAACTCATCCACCTCTTGCGGCGTCAGCACCGCCGTCGGCTCATCCAGAATGAGCAGCGCCGCGCCGCGATAGAGCGCCTTGATGATCTCCACCCGCTGCTGCTGGCCGACGGACAACTGCCAGACGTAGGCGTCAGTGTCCACCTGGAGGCCGTAGAGCGCGGCCAACTCGTGGATGCGCGCCGCCACCCGATCCAGATCCGTCCGCACGCCGCGCGACGACTTAAGGCCCAGCGCCACGTTCTCCGTCACCGTCAGCGTCGGCACGAGCATGAAGTGCTGGTGGATCATGCCGATGCCCAGGCGGATGGCGTCGGCCGGCGAGTGGATGGCGACCACCTCTCCATTCAGGCAGATTTCGCCCTCGTCCGGCGGCTGAAGTCCATAGAGGATCTTCATCAGCGTGCTCTTGCCCGCGCCGTTCTCGCCCAGCAGCGCGTGCACCTCGCCGGAGCAAACGTCGAAGTCGATGCGGTCATTGGCCAGCACGCCGGGGAAGCGCTTGGTGATGCCGCGCATCTCCATGCACTCAATGCGCCGCGTGCCGGAGGGGAGGAGGTCGTCAGTTGTAGTCATGGTTTCGTGTCCACTGCCAGGGACTAGGGGCCAGGTTCCAGGGGCCAGGGAAGAGCGCTCTTCCCTGGCCCCTGGTCCCTGGCACCTAGCACCTATCTTACTCGCTCGGCCCTTCCATGCCTTCCAGCAGTTGCGGCAGGTACCATATTTCGTCATCGGTCGCCACAGCGCCTTCGGCGATGTAGGCTGTGCCGTCCTGCAGGTTGATGGGGCCAGTCCAGACGTTGATCTCGCCCGAGGCCAGGCCGGCGATGAACTCATCCAGGCTGGCCTGCATCTCCTCGGTCATGGCCGGGCCGCTGACCCAACCGACGTTGGTCACAGCCGGGTCGGTCAGGTTGTCCCAGTCGGCCGGCAGCCAGTCCCATGACTGCTCCCACGTGCCGGCGGAGACGGCCTGCGCCGTCGCCAGGTAGGACGGGCCCCAGCTGAAGAAGGGCACGCCCAGGCAGACTTCCGGCGCGAGGTCGCAGGCGGCGACGTAGTCATAGGGGATGGCGAAGACCGCGTCCCCCTGACCGGCGCGCTGCCCGGCGATGTCGATCGCTTCGGTCGTGTCGATGCCGCTCAGCACCACGTCTGTGCCCGTATCGAGGAAGTTGGTCACCACTTCGGTCGGGTCCTGCGTGACGCCGGGGATGTTGAACCAGAAGCCGATCCACGTCACCGTGAAGCCCAGGTCGGCCGGGTCCTGCTGGCGATAGTTCTCGTAGCAGTAGCGGGCGCCCAGGTAGGCGGCGGCCGTCAGACGGCGGGTCTCGAAGTTGATCAGCGGCCCCAGGTAGCCGATGTTACCGGTCTCGGTCGCCAGCGCGGCGGCGCACCCGGCCACGGCCTTCATGTCTTCCATGCGGCCCATGATGTTGCCCAGGTTCGGCGGCGCTTCGCCCGTCTTGGCGTCGTCGCCGGAGACGTTGATGAACGTGATATCCGGGTACTTCTCGGACACACTCAAGGTGTCTTCCTCGAACTCGTCGGACGTGGTGAAGATGAGCGTCGCGCCATCGGCGACCATGTCATCGACCACGCCTTCCAGCGTCGCTT
>NZ_JAYRVJ010000581.1:0-7410 GCF_041918635.1 Promineifilum sp. (SeqCode) | reverse complement strand
CCTGTGCGACGAGAGGCGGGTCGCCAAGATGCCCTACTGCGGCCGTAGCTACGGCGGCCGTGGCCACGGCCGCCGTGGTGGCGCGGATGATTAGCTCGGTGGGCAGGATGACGTGGCTGATCTCATCCTGGGCAGGGAGCTGCGCATCGAGCGGCCAAGGATGGTCGGGCAAAGGGTCGTCGTTGGCGGCGATACAGTCGAGGAGCAGAGCCGCGCCGCGCGCGCCGGAGTCATAGAGGGGCTGGCGCACGGTGGTGAGTTGGAAGTATTGGGCGATCTCGACGTCGTCGAAGCCGATGACGGAGAGGTCATCGGGGACGCGGAGCGCGCGCTGTTGGGCCGCCTCGAGGACGCCAAAGGCCATGGTGTCGCTGTAGGCGAAGATGGCCGTGGGCGGCTCAGGCAGGTCGAGCAGTTCGTGGGCCATGCGGCGCGCGTCGCGCCAGCCGTATTGGCCCTGGCGGTGGTATTCGGGCCGCAAGGGAAGGCCGGCTTCGCGCAAGGCGTGGCAGTAGCCCTGGAAGCGGTCGTGGACGGGTTGAAAGTGGAAAGGGTTGTCGTCGAGCGTCTCGCCGATGTAGGCGACGCGACTGTGGCCCAGGGCGATGAGGTGCTGGGCGGCCAGACGGCCGCCGGCGACGTCGTCGATCTGGACGGTGGGCAGCCCGTCGTGGTGAGCGTCGATGAGCACGGCCGGGACGCCCAGCGTCCGCAGGCGGGCGACTTCGTCGTCGGTGGGCGGCAGAGAGAGGATGAGCAGTCCATCGAGTCGTTCGCCGCGCGGCAGGGCGCGCAGACACTCGTCGCGCCGGGCGACCGTTTCGACGTTGTAGAGGATGAGGTCATAGCCGGCAGCGGCAAGCACGTTTTCGATCCCCTGAAGTCGTTCGACGTAGGACCGCCGGGTAAAGAAGGGGGCAATGACGGCGACGGCCATGGATTTGCCCCGGGAGAGCCGGCGGGCGACGGAATTGGGGGAGTAGTCGAGGGCGCGAATGGCGCTCAGGACTTTGTGGCGGGTCTCGTCGCTGACGAGAGGGCTATCATTGAGGACGCGCGAGACGGTGCCGACGCCGACGCCGGCCTCCCTGGCGACGTCCCGAATGGTGACAGCAGCCACTTCCCCTACCTTGCCGAAACCGGAGACTGGTGAAAGCAGATGGTGTGGAACCGGTTCCAGTCAGACAGACTATACAGGAAACAGTAGGCTTGTCAACAGATGAATTATTTCATATCCACGTCGGCTCGTCGTAGCTGCCGAACACCTCGCGGAAGACGTCGGTGATCTCGCCCAGGGTAGCGTAGGCGCGGACGGCGTCGAGGAGGAGAGGCATCGTGTTGGCTGTGCCCTGGGCGGCGGCGCGCAGGGCGTCGAGGGTTTGGCGGACGCGGTCGTTGTCGCGCTCCTGCCGCAATTGGGCCAGGCGGGCAAGCTGGCGGTCGTGGCCCTGAGGATCCATCTTGAGGAGGGGGACGCGCAGTTGTTCGTCGGGGTCGGCGTAGGCGTTGACGCCGACAATGGCGCGGTCGCGCCGATCGATCTCGCGCTGGTAGCGGTAAGCGGCGGCGGCGATCTCCTGCTGGTAAAAGCCGAGGTCGATGGCGGGCAGGACGCCGCCGATTTCCTCTACCTGCTGCCAGTAGTCGTAGACCTGGGCCTCGATCTTGTTAGTCTCATGCTCGACAAAGAAGGAACCGGCGAGGGGGTCTACGGTGTTGACGACGCCGCTCTCCTCGGCGATGATCTGCTGGGTGCGCAGGGCGATAGTGACGGCCTGTTCGCTGGGGAGGGCGAGGGCTTCGTCGAGGCTGTTGGTGTGGAGGCTCTGGGTTCCGCCAAGGACGGCGGCGAGGGCCTGGAGGGCGACACGGACGACGTTGTTCTCAGGCTGCTGGGCGGTCAGGGAGACGCCAGCGGTCTGGGTGTGGAAGCGGCAAAGCCAGGAGCGGGGGTTCTTCGCCCCGAAGGTGTCGCGCATCTCACGGGCCCAGATGCGGCGGGCGGCGCGGAATTTGGCGATCTCCTCGAAGAAGTCGTTGTGGCAATTGAAGAAGAAGCTGAGGCGCGGCGCGAACTCGTCCACATCCAGCCCGCGGGCCACGGCCCAACGCACGTACTCCAGGCCATTGCCCAGGGTGAAGGCAAGCTCCTGGGCGGCGGTGGAGCCGGCCTCGCGGATGTGGTAACCGCTGATGGAGATGGTGTTCCAGAGGGGCATGTGGCGCGCGCCGAACTCGATGGTGTCGATGACGAGCCGCATGGACGGCTCCGGCGGGAAGATGTACTCCTTCTGCGCCTGATACTCCTTCAGGATGTCGTTCTGCAGCGTGCCGCCCAGCTTGGCCATGGGCACACCCTGCTTCTCGGCCGCGGCGATGTACATGGCCCAGATGATGGCCGCCGGGCTGTTGATGGTCATGCTGGTGGTGACCCGGTCGAGGGGGATGCCGTCGAGCAGGATCTCCATGTCGCGCAGGCTGCTGATGGCGACGCCGCACTTGCCGAACTCGCCCAGGGCCTGGGGCGCGTCGGTGTCGTAGCCCATGAGCGTCGGCAGATCGAAGGCGACGGACAGGCCCATGTTGCCCTGACTGAGCAAGTACTTGTAGCGGGCGTTCGTCTCCTCGGCGCTGCCAAAGCCGGCGAACATGCGCATCGTCCACGGCTTGCCGCGGTAGAGCGTGCTGTGGACGCCGCGGGTAAAGGGGTACTCGCCGGGGTTGCCCAGGTCGCGGCCGTAGTCCAGGTCGGCCACGTCGAGCGGCGTGTAGAGGCGCTCGATAGGCTCGCTGCTCGTCGTCAGGAAATGCTCCTTGCGCTCCGGCGCGCGGGCCAGGGTCTGGTGTAGCGTTGTCTCTTCCCAGCGGTCGCGCATCTCGGCCATTTCGGCCAGCTTGGCTTTGTCGTACATCGGTCCTCCAGAAGAAGAATCCACAGATTTCGCAGATTACGCAGATTTGTTGGAGGGGTGTGGGGCGTCTACGCTACCTGCACGCTCATTTGTTGGCGGTCGGAAATAGTACCGGGATTATAGCCCCGGGTTCGTAATCAGGCGATTCATAGCCGTTCTACGCGCAGGTGCGACCCACATTCTGTAGTGGGTCGCACCTAAAGATAAGGAGAAAAGGCGATGAATCGCCTGACTACGAACGGCGCCCCATTGAACCATACCCCTAACCCGGCTACAATGGCCGCGATGGCGAGCGAGAACCACGGCCCCACCGACCTCTACAACCTGAGCCGCGCCCAATTGCGGGAACGCCTGACCGCGTGGGGCTACAGCGACTACTACGCCGGGCTGGTGTGGTCGGCGCTCTACCGCGATCTGTCGCTGGAGCCTTGGGCAGCCGACGGCCTGCGGCCCGAGTTGCGCGAGCGGCTGGCGGCCGGGACGGTCGCCGGCGCGCTGCCGGCCCGCGGCCACGTGGACAGCGCCGACGGCCACACGCGCAAGTTCCTGCTCGGCCTGACCGACGGCCAGGCCATCGAGACGGTGCTGATGTACTTCCGCGGCCGGGCCACGGCCTGCGTCAGCACCCAGGTCGGCTGCGCCATGGGCTGCGTCTTCTGCGCCACCGGCCAGATGGGCTTCCGCCGGCATCTCACCGCGGGCGAGATCGTGGCTCAGGTCGTCCACGTCGCCCGGCTGCTGCGCGCGCGGGGCGAGGCGCTGCGCAACATCGTCCTGATGGGCATGGGCGAGCCGCTGCACAACTACGACGCGACGATGGCCGCGCTGGACACGGTGATGGACCACCGCGGGCTGGCTGTCGCCCCGCGCTTCATCACCCTCAGCACCGTTGGCGTCGTGCCCGGCATCCGGCGGCTGACCGAGGAGCGACGGCCGGTGCGCCTGGCGGTTAGCCTGCACGGCGCGACGGACGAGGAGCGCGCCCGGCTGGTTCCGCCCGCCCGGCGCTGGCCGCTGGCCGAACTCATCGGCGCCTGCCGGGCCTACAGCGAGACGCTGGGCCGGCGGGTCTTTTTCGAGTGGGCGCTGATCGAGGGGCAGAACGACGGCGCGGCGCAGGCCCACGCCCTCGGCCGTCTGCTGGGCGGCCTGGAGGCGCACGTCAACCTCATCCCGCTCAATCCGACGCTCGGCTACGATGGCCGGCCCACCGCCGGCCCGGCCGTCCGCGCCTTCCAGAGCGTGCTGGCCGAGTACGGCCTGCCCAGCACCGTCCGGCAGCGACGCGGCATCGACGTGGCCGCCGGCTGCGGCCAGTTGGCGACAGAGCGCGGGGGAGCGGGGGAGCAGGGGGGCGGGGGCGAAAGAACCCCTTCCGTATAGAGTGCGCATCCTTAGATGGGCGTCTTGGGCGGGCCGTCCGCATCTGAGGATGCGGGCTCTGATTCTCCCCTGCTCTCCCGCCCCCCTGCCCCCCTCAAACCCTACCGATCCGCCTCCTCGCGCGTGCTCCAATCCGGATCCGGCGTCGTGTAAATGAGCGGCAGGCTGATGATCGTCACGGCGAACTTCACGGCCACGTTGAACAGGAAGATCTGCCACACGGTAGGCCAGGGCAAGCTGAGGGGGTCGTCGGCCAGTCCCGGCAGTGGCCCAAAGGCGATCACGGTGAAGATGAGCGTGTCGATGGGGATGCTGATGCTGTTGCTGGTCAGCACCCGCGCCCACTGGTAGCGCGTCGTCACGCGGGTCACGAACCAATGGTAGACCTCGGTGTCGAGGAGTTCGCTGACCACCTCGGCCAGGATAGAGGCGATGACGATGCGCCAGATGGGGCCGAGAATGGCGCTGAACGAGTCGCCCAGACCCCACGTGGGGTCGCTGGGCACGCGGGCGGCCCAGGCCAGGTAGGCGGCCATGATGAGGTTGATGGCCGCGGCGGCGATAATGAGTGTCTGGGCGTTGCGCTTGCCCAGCACCTTGTGCACCACGTCACGCAGCGTAAAAGTGATGGGATAGATGAACGTGCCCATGTCTACGGCCAGCCCAAGCACCACACCGATCTTGAGACTGGCGATGTCGGCCAACATCTGCGCGCCGACGTAGGCCGCGGGCACGAGGATCGCTACCCGGCCGATGGCGACGGCCGCCGCGCGCGGGGCGGGGGCCGACGAACTGATTCCACTCATGCTGTTCAATCTCCTTGTTTTGTTTAGGCGGGAGCTGCGACCGCCGGGGGAAGTATGCAGTGGTGAGGGGCGGGTGGCAAGGGGCAGGTGGCAGGTGGCACAGGATTCTTATCCTGTGGGCGGCGGGGGAGCAGGGGAGCGGGGGAGAATCAGAGTCCGCATCTGAGGATGCGGACGGCTTGAGCGCAAAACGCGCATCTGAGGATGCGCACTCTGTACGGTAGGGGTTCTTTCACCCCTGCTCCCCCGCCCCCCTGCTCCCCTGCACTCCATGGACACACAACAACATTCCAGCCCCCAACCTCACAACAGCTAACTCCCCCATCAACTCGTTGCTGATACCGCGGGCCGGGCCGAAGGCCAGCGTCTCGTCGCGCAGCGGCCAGCGCAGGCCGGTCGTCTCGACCACGCGCGCCGGGCCGCCCAGGGGAATGAGTGAGACGGTGTCGCCCGGCCGGCCGTCGATCCGCGTCTCGTCCGTGACCAGCCAGGCCGACTCGCGCGCCTCGACGAAACGCACGGGGTGGCCGGTGAGGTCGGGGTGAGCCAGCAGCAGGATATTGGCCAGCGTCTGATCGAGCCGGCCGCCAAAGCCGCCCAGGATGAGCAGTTCGCAGTCGGGGAAGCGCTGCCGGGCCAGGAGCAGCGCCAACTCCAGGTCGGTGGCGTCCTTGGCCGCCGGGTAGCGGATGACCTCGGTCTCCCAGCCGGCCAACTCGGCCGCCACACCGGGGGGCAGCGAGTCCAGATCGCCGATGAGCACGTCGGGGCGGCGGCCCAGGGCCAGCAGGTGGCGCAGCCCGCCATCAGCGGCGATGACGGCCCGCGCCCGGTCAAGGTAGGGGGCGATCCAGGTCGTGTCGTCGAGCACGCCGTTGGCGAAAATCAAAACAGAGGTGCGGTCGGTCTTCATAGCAATTCGTCCGGTGACGGTGTGGATTATACCGGACAATCTCAGGCAGAGACGCAAAGCGCGCAAAGATCCCTTTTCTTCTTTGCGCGCTTTGCGTCTTTGCGTGAGAATCTTGATTGACAATGAACAACCAAGCGCCAGAATCCAAGCCGGTCAACGGCTTCTCATCCGACCTGCGGCGCGAGTGGCGTCAGACCCGCCAGGCGCTCGCCGACGGCTGGGCGACAGCCGGGGCCGATCTGCGCAACGCGCTGCGCCGCGCCCGCCATGCCCGCGTCGATTACGTGGTGCTGCCCATCGGCGGCTCGCTGCCGGAGCGCAGCGGCCCGCCCCGCGGCTTCATCGAGCGCCGGCTGCCGCTCCCGCCCGATCCCTTCAGTCTACAACAGTTAAACGAGCGACTGCGGCGCGTAGCCGACGCGGAGAACACGCGCGGCGTCGTCTTCATCTTTCGCGGCTTCGCGGCCGGGTTGGCGACGCTGCAAAACTTTCGCGCCGCCGTCGCCCGGCTGCGCGCCGCCGGCAAGGAAGCTATCGCCTATACCCCCCACCTCGACCTGTCCCACTACTACGCCGCCACAGCCGCCGACCGCATCATCGTCCCGCCCGGCGCGCACTTCGAGGCGCTGGGGCTTTACACCGAGATCACCTTTCTGGGTGACGCGCTGGCTCGCGTCGGGGTGCAGGCCGACGTCGTCCAGATTTCGCCCTACAAGACGGCGATGGACCGCTTTAGCCGGAGCGACCTCTCGCCCGAGGCGCGGGAGCAACTGAACTGGCTCCTGGATGATCAGTTTGACATGCTGGTGAGCGACATAGCCGCCGGCCGCGGGCTGGAACCGGATGACCTGCGCCGGCTCATCGACCGCGCGCCCTTCACAGCCGAGGAAGCCCGCGCCGCCGGATTAATCGACGCCGTTGCTTACGACGATGAACTGGCGACCCTGTTGTGCGGCAAGCCGGCCGCGGCCAATGTAGACCCCGTGACCACTGCCGAACCCGCCAGCGCCGCGCCGTCCATAGCCGGACGAGTGACGCTGAAAACGTGGCGCGAGGCGCGCGGCCTGCTGTTGGAGCGGCCGCGCCGCCGCACACGCCGCTTCGTGGGCGTGGTCAGTCTGGAGGGGCTGATCGCTACCGGCCCCAGCCGCCGGCCGCCCATTGACCTGCCCATCCCGCTCATCGGCGGGGCGACGGCCGGGGAGCAGACGCTCGTGGGCCTGTTACGGCGGGTCGAGAAGCTGGACGACATGGCCGCGCTGGTCTTCCACGTCGATTCCGGCGGCGGCTCGGCGCTGGCCTCGGAGTTGATCGGCCGGCAGATCGAGCTACTCTCCGCCCGCAAGCCGGTCGTTGTCTACATGGGCAACATGGCCGCCTCCGGCGGCTACTACGT
>NZ_JAYRVJ010000580.1:0-5128 GCF_041918635.1 Promineifilum sp. (SeqCode) | reverse complement strand
CTGATCTTCTTCGCGCCGTCCGCGCCCATTGATTTGCCCATCTCTATAGGTGTCTGCAACATAGTCAGCACCTTTCGCAACCCGCTCGCGGCCCGGCACAGCCCAATAAGGACACGCGCCAAGTCGACGATCACACAACATTCGCCATTTCAGGCAGTATAGCGACTTGCGCGCCGAAAACTCAATGACGTTTGTCATCGATCCGGGCGACATCTATCACGTGATGGGCCGCATTCGGGCGCGGCTAGGGGGATACGGGGGCGAAGCGAGGGGTCAGCGCGGCAGATCGAGGGCCACGGTCGTGCCCCGGCCCGGGGTGGAATCGAGCAGGAACATGCCGCCCAGGCCTTCCGCGCGCGCCTGCATGTTGGCTAATCCATGGCCGACGCGCAAAGCCTCGTTAGTGGTGTCGAAGCCGCGGCCGTCATCCTGGATCGACAGCGACACCCGGGCTGCGGTGCAATGGAGCGTCACATTGACCTTCTTGGCGCGCGCGTGGCGGGCCACGTTCGCCAGCGCCTCCTGAGTAGTCAGGAAGATAGCCCGGCCGAGTGGCAGCGGCAGGTCGTCCAGCCGTTCAGGCATGCTCATCGAGACAGGAACCATCGTGTTGGCCTGAAACTCACGCACCAGTTGGGCCAGCCCCTGTTGCACGTCACCCGCGAAGCGGCGCGGGCGAAGGTCAAGAATGAAGTTGCGGATGTCGCGAATGGCATCATTGAGGCCGGCGACAGCTGTATCCAACAGGGCGGCGGCTTCGTCGGCCCCCTCGGGCAGCGCCAGCCGCGACGATTCCAGCGTCAGGCCGACCGCGTAGATGGACTGGATGACGCCATCATGCAAATCCATACCAATGCGCGTGCGCTCTTCCAAGACCGCCAGTCGCTCCACTTGCGAATAGAGGCGCGCGTTCTGGATCGCCACGGCGGCATGGGCGGCGAGCATCTGGATCAACTCCTGATCGGCCTGGCTGAACTCCGCCTCCCCGATTTTGTCGGCCAGGTAGAGATTGCCGAGTGTCTCGCCCGCGCCAACGATGGGTACGCCCAGGAAGCTCTCCATCTCCGTATGGCCGCTGGGAAAACCGACCGAGCGGGCATCGCCCCGGATGTGCGAGACGCGGATGGGGGCCTGGCCGTGGATGATCGCGCCCAACAGCCCTTCGCCGCGCGGCCAGTGGGCAATGAGCCGGGCGTGATCGCGCTCGAAGCCGCTGTGGACGAAGCGTTGCACGTTGCCCGGTCCCGGCACACGCCAGTCGCCGACAGCCAGCGCGGCGTAGCGCGCCCCGACCAGCTCGCGGGCCGAGTCGACGATCAGTTGCAAAACGCGGTCAACGTCCAGCTCGCTGGCAATCGCCAAGGCCGCCTGGTTCAGGGTGGAAAGCGCCCGGCGGGCGTAGTTCTCGTCAATCGGGTGGCTGACAGGTGTGTCGGACATAATGGCGCGACAAACATCCGGCGCGACGGCCGGGTATTCAGCTAAATGTGGTCGGCAAGGTGGTGTTTGATGGCATAGGCCGCGGCCTCGGCCCGGTTCGAGACACCTAGTTTCGACAGGATGCTACTGACGTAGTTGCGCACCGTGCCCTCACTGAGAAACAACTCGGTCGCGATCTCACGGTTCGTCTTGCCCTCAGCAATGAGCAGCAATACTTGCCGCTCCTGACTGGTCAAGTCCTGAAAGGCGACAGCCTCCTCTTTCTTGATCGAGCGCCGCACCTCGGAGAAGACGCGCTGGGTCAGTGTCGGGTCCAGCATGGATTCGCCCCGCGCCGCGGCTTCGATGGCTCGCACGACCTCACCGCCGGCAATCTGCTTGAGGAGATAGCCGCTGGCTCCGGCGCGAATGGCGGCAAACAGCAGTTCGTCCTCGGCGAAGGAGGTCAGCATGATCACCTTCGTGTCGGGCAAGCGTTCCTTGATCTGTTGGCAAGCCTCGATCCCGCTGCCGCCGGCCAGGCGAATATCCATCAAGACGAGATCGGGTTGCTGCTCCTCGGCCATGGCGACGGCCTCTTCCTGGCTGGAGGCTTCGCCCACAACGGTAAAACTAGGGTGGCGTTCCAGCAAGGCCCGCATACCAAGACGGACCACTTCGTGGTCATCGACAAGCAGCAGTCGCAGCATCTGAGTCATATTGGCTTCAAGTATAACCAGTCCACTCACTGAGGCCAATAGAGAGAGAAGGCATCCAGGGCAATCGCATACCTGCAACAGCTTGTGCTTGTTCGTAGTCAGGCAATTCGTTGCCGTTCTTCCCCTTCTCGCGCAAAGAACGGCAATGAATTGCCTGACTACGAACCATGCACCAATCAGGTCTTCGTTTATCGCATGACTTTTGTCAGCGATACAGGTGCAATCTGTCACTAACGGGCGAGGAGCGGAATCCTTAGAATGGCTACGGATTGACACCGAATGCTCGTATGCCGCGCGGGCGGCCTACAGTCTACAGTCTTATCTTAGGAGACAAGTCTCATGTCGGAACAAGTTTTGACAACACCTGTGAAACACGATGATACCGGTAACGGGCACAAACCCCAGGCCGGCACGAAGTGGGTTTACCTATTCAATGAAGTCAAGGAAGCAGAGGCGCACGTCGGCGGCCAATGGGACGGCGTTCGGGCGCTGATGGGCGGCAAGGGCGCCAACCTGGCCGACATGACGCGCCTGGACATCCCCGTGCCCCCCGGCTTCACCGTCACTACCGAAGCCTGCAACGCCTATCTGGCCTCCGGCAACCAGTTCCCGGAAGGGATGTGGGAGCAGGAATTGGCGGCCGTGAAGGAGATCGAGAAGCAGACCGGCAAGAAGTTCGGCGGCACGGACAACCCGCTGCTCGTCTCCTGCCGCTCCGGCGCGAAGTTCTCCATGCCCGGTATGATGGACACCGTCCTGAACATCGGCCTGAATGACGAGATCGCCGAGACGATGGTTCGCCTGACCGGCGACCGTCGTTTCGTTTTTGACCTCTATCGCCGTCTTATCCAGATGTTCGGCAGCGTCGTCATGGGCGTGCCGGACGAGGCGTTTGAGCCGGTCATCACCGCCCGCCGCAAGCTGGCCGGTGTGACGACGGACTCCGAATTGGGGGCCGAGGACTGGGCCGTCGTGACGCGCCGCTTCAAGGAAATCTATCGCACCTTCACGCGCACCGACTTCCCGGTTGACCCGTACGAGCAGTTGCGTCTGGCCACCGAAGCCGTCTTCAAGTCCTGGAACGGCCGCCGCGCCATCGACTACCGCAACGCGGCCGGCATTGCCCACAATCTGGGCACGGCCGTGAATATCCAGACGATGGTCTACGGCAACATTGGCAACAACTCGGCCACGGGTGTCGCCATGTCGCGCAACGCCTCCACCGGCGAACAGGAGCCAGAAGGCGACTTCCTGGTCAACGCCCAGGGCGAAGACGTGGTGGCCGGCATTCGTCTGACCCAGCCGCTGGCTGAGTTGAAAGACATCATGCCGAGCGCTTACGAGGAGTTCCTCACCATCGCCCGCAAGCTGGAAAAGCACTACCGCAACATGCAGGATATGGAGTTCACCATCGAGAACGGCAAGCTCTGGCTCCTGCAAACCCGCGACGGCAAGCGCACCGCTCAGGCGGAAGTCAAGATCGCCGTCGATTTGGTCGAAGAAGGGCTAATCAACAAGGAAGAGGCCGTGTGGCGCGTGAAACCGGCCCAGGTTGACTTCTTCCTGCACCCGCAACTCGACGTGGCGGCTGTGAAGGCGGCCCGCAAGATCGCCTCCGGTCTGAATGTCTCCCCCGGCGCGGCTGTGGGTGTCGTCGCTTTCGACGCCGACACGGCCGAGCGGTGGGCCAAGGAAGAGGGGCGTCCGGTCATCATGGTTCGCCCGGAGACAAAGCCCGATGACGTGCACGGCATGCTGGCCGCGCAGGGCATCCTGACCAGCCGCGGCGGCCGCACCAGCCACGCCGCGCTCGTCGCCCGCCAGTTCGGCAAGCCGGCTGTCGTCGGCGTCATGGAACTGGAGATCGACCTCGACACGCGCCAGATGTGCATCGGCGAGGACTTGTGCGTGAAGGAAGGCGAGTGGATTTCGCTGGACGGCACGCTGGGCCACGTCTACCTCGGCCAATTGGCGACGGTCGTGCCCGACATCAAGAACTCGTACCTGATCAAGCTGCTCGGCTGGGCGGACGAAATCCGCACGCTGGGTGTGTGGGCCAACGCTGACTACCCGCGCGACGCCCAACGCGCCCGCGAGTATGGCGCGCAGGGCATCGGCCTGTGCCGCACAGAGCACATGTTCTTCGAGGCCGAGCGCCTGCCCATCGTACAACAGATGATCATGGCCAAGAACGTGACCGAGCGTAACGAGGCGCTGGACAAGCTGTTGCCCTTGCAGCGCGGCGACTTCGACGGTCTGTTCCGCGCCATGGACGGCCAGCCGGTTATCATTCGCCTGATTGACCCGCCGCTCCACGAGTTCCTGCCCTCCTATGAGGAGCTGGTGCAGCGTCTGGCCGACCTGAAGGTGCAACTCCAGCACTTCCACACGCTGAGCGAGATTGACGAGGCGCTGGCGGAGATTCGCGTGAAGCAGGCCTACCTGGAGCGCGTCGAAGCGCTGCGGGAGCAAAACCCGATGCTGGGCACGCGCGGCGTCCGTCTGGGCATCATTATCCCGGAACTGACCAAGATGCAGGTGCGCGCCATTTTCGAGGCGGCCTGCCAGTGCGCCCGCGACGGCGTGGACGTGCAGCCCGAAGTGATGATCCCGCTCATCTTCCACGTCAACGAGCTGAAGGTGCAGCAGACGACGCTGGAAGCGGTGGCCAAGGAAGTCATGGACGAGTACGGGATGGAGATCAAGTACAAGTTCGGGACGATGATCGAGATCCCGCGCGCCGCGCTGACGGCGGACGAGATCGCCGAGGTGGCGCAGTTCTTCTCCTTCGGGACGAATGACCTGACGCAGACGACCTACGGCATCTCCCGCGATGACGCGGAGTCCGGCTTCCTGGTCGAGTACCAGCAGCGCAACATCCTGGAAGAGAACCCGTTTGCCACGATTGACGCCAACGGCGTCGGCAAGCTGATGAAGATGGGCGTCGAACTCGGCCGCGCCACCCGCCCCGACCTCGAAGTAGGTATCTG
>NZ_JAYRVJ010000579.1:0-2570 GCF_041918635.1 Promineifilum sp. (SeqCode) | reverse complement strand
CAGGCCGCCAATAGTAGCCTGGACGGTGACCTGGCGGCTGCCCGCTTCCAGGTCGTCCAGCAGATCGGCCGGGAGCGGGATGGTGATGTGGCCGTTCGCGTCCGTCTGGCCGCTGCCGTCGCTGACGAAAGCGCCATCCGGGCCGACGCCGACTATCCCGAACGGGCTGAATTCATACAGGAACTGCGCCTGGTCGCCAAAGGCGTAGGGCGGGGTCGTCTCGAACGTCGGCGCGAACTCGGCCTGATAGATCGTCCAGTTGACGGGCAGGTCGCCGGCCGAGCCGCCGAACAGATAGGTCGCGTCCACGTTAACGTTGACCGCCTCGCCGCGCAGCGCCTCTTCCCGCTCCGGAACCACCGTCACCTGGAACTCCGGCGCGCGGTATTCGGCCACGGTGAACGGCCGGCTGGACAACCATAGATTGCCGCTCAGGTTAAAGGAGTACGTCCCCAGGGGAATGTCGGCCGGTATGGCGAACTCGCCGTGGAAGACGCCATCCTCATCCAGTGTGGCGGTGAAGGTCTCGCTGAACGTGTCTTCCTCGCCGAAGAAGAAGTTGGGGTTGATGGACACCTCCAACTCGTCGAGTTCGGGTAGTAAGTAGCGGCCGAAATTCGTCTCGCGGACGATGCCCTTGTAGTACACCGTATCGCCGGGCCGGTAGATGGGCCGGTCGGTGTAGATGTAGGCGTAAATCTCCTGCTCCGGGCTGCCGTCGGCCGTCAAGCCCAGCTGCCAGGGGGAGATGCCGCCCGTCCAGTAGGTCGCGGCCATGCCGAAGCCGGCCGCGCCAGGCTCATTGCTGACCACGGCCACGCCCTCGAGATACGCCTCGGTTGGCTCGTAGTCCAGACGGGCAAAGCCGTTCTCATCGGTGACGGCCGTGCCACTCTCTTGGCCGTTGCGCATGTAGAGCGTCAGGTTCCGACCCGCGGCCGGCTCACCCGTCGCCAGGTCAGTAGCCCAGACGTTCACCTCACCGAACATCTCCTTGATAACGAGGTTGGTGTCGGCCACGATCAACAGCAGGTTGCGATTCTGCCAGTAAAGCGTGTCGTTGTTGAGCTCCGGCGCGTTGACGCGCAGCTCATAGAGACCTGCCGGCAGCGTGCCACCCTCGGCCAATTCGACCGTGGCGACGCCCAGTTCGTCGGGCGTGGCCTCGACCGGGATGGTCGTCTGGAAGATCGCCTCGCCGCTCGGCGCTCGCTCGTTCAACTGGTACGGGTTGAACAGCAGTTCCGTGTCGAGCGTCGTCCGGTACAGCGAAACCTCCAGCTCGGTGACGTCGCGGTAGAGTATCTGGACGTCGCTCGGGAAGCTGGTGCTCAACTGGGCGACATCGCGTGGCAGGTTGAAGGAGGCCAGCGCCGGCGGGGTCGCGCCGGTGAAGGTGAAAGTGTAGTCCTCGCCGAGCGTGTTGCCGTAGGGGTCGGCGGCCGTGGCGGGAATCGTGACGGTGTACTCGACCTCCGGCTCCACCTCGAAGTCCACAAAGACCCCATATCCCTCGTCCCACTCGTTGATGAAGTAATCCACGTCGTCGCCGGGATCGGGCGTGATGATGAACTGGCCGTCAATCGTCTCGTCGTTCATAGGCGAGACGAATTCGACGCTGAAGCCGCGCTGCCAGACGTCGACCAGCGCCTCCCCATTGGCCGGCTGCGTCGAGAGGACGGCCGGGAAGGGTACGGTGTTAAAGACGCTGGTGTGATCGCCGTCCATCGTGGCTCCGCCATTGGCCGAAGCGGCTGAGGCGGCGACGGTCACGTTCACATCCGTCTCCAGAGGCAGCATCTCCTCAGGTGTTAGAACAGCCACGCGATCCGCTTCCTGCCATTCGAAGCTGACGGGCACGGCGCCCTCGCCGGCGGTCACAGTCGTGGCTGCCTCGACGCTGGCCGTATCCATGGGCATGTTGAAGGTGACGGTGATGGGCGTCGTCGGGGCGATGCGGACCGCCTCGTTCTCCGGTACAACTGTCACCACTTCGGGGCGGAGGGTCGTGAACTGCCACGTCGGCGCGCCTTCCAGGGCGCTGCCGGTCACGTCCACCAGGGCGGGATCGACGCTGACCGTATAGGTCGTCGCGCCCGCCAGGGGCGGATCGGGAATGAAGCGGTAGATGCTGGTCGAAGTCCACTCGCCCGCGCCGGTGGCGGGCGGGTCAAAGGTCAGAGGCTGGGGCAAGTCGGCCTGTTCGCCGCTGCTGACCAGGGGCACGACCGGCTTGTTGAAGACGACGGTGATGACGGCGTCCGTCTGCACCTCGTCGGAGCCGTCGGCGGGGATGGTCTGGGTGACGGCCAACGGGCCGGTGGTCTGGAGCGAGAACTCAACCGGCTCCTGAAGCGTCTGGCCATTCAGCGCGCTGGCCGAATCAGCCACGCGCACATTGTAGGTCTGGCCCTCGGCCAACGATTCGGCCGGGGTGAAGACGGCTGTCTCCGGCTCCGGCCAGGTCAGTTCCCCGGTGACGGCCGGTTCGATGCTGAACGCGGCCTCGACGGAAGCCTGATCCATCGGCTGGTCGAAGCGCACCGTGATGGGCGCGTTGGCCGCGACCT
>NZ_JAYRVJ010000578.1:0-3602 GCF_041918635.1 Promineifilum sp. (SeqCode) | reverse complement strand
GACAGAAACGTTGAAGATGGTATGCGCGTTGGCGATCTGGCGCGGCAATTCGGGCGATGTACGCTCGATGAAGCTGGCAAACTGAGGGATAAAGGGCAAGAAGATCAACACGCCAACGACGTTGATGAAGATTTGGGCGTAAGACACCTGCCGGGCGGTTGCTGAGAGGCGCACGGCGGCGATCAAGCCGGTAATACAGGAGCCGATATTGGCCCCCAGGATGATGCCGATAGCCCCCTCCAGAGCGATGGCCTGGCTCACACCCATGGCCACGGCCATGCTCGTCACAGCCGTGCTGCTTTGAGTGATAGAGGTTGCGATGATGCCGCCCAATACACCTACCCACGGATACTGCCCCATTGTGGTCAGAAGCGTGTGAATCCACGGGATTTCGACCAGCACGGTCAGTGCGCTTGACATATAGCTCATCCCAACAAAGATGATGCCAAGACCCATAAAGATCTGACCGAACTTCCGCCAGTCGCGATTGGGGAAGAATTCCAGGAAGATTAGTCCCAGGATGACCAGGATCAGCCGGAAGTTGCCGATCTCGAAGGCGACGATTTGGGCGGTGACCGTGGTGCCGATTTCCTGGCCCAGCATCACGCTGATGGCCTGTACAACCGTCATCAGGTTAGCATTGACCAGCCCGATCATCGTGACCATCAGCAGCCCACTACTTTGCAGAAGAGCCGTGGCGGCCGTGCCAAAAGCCACACTCTTGATCCGGCTGTTGGTCACCCGGTCAAGCCACTTCTGAATCTGGTCTCCGGCCAGCTTCTCCATGCCCGAACTGAGCAACGAGATGCCGAAGATAAATAGCCCCAAGCCGCCTAATATTTGGACAAAGCCCAGCATAGGACGCTCCTTTGTCTACGGGGATAACAACACAGCACGATGCCGGTGCGGGTTGTAATGCTCATCACGCTTAAGAAACTACGCCGTGGCGGATTATAGCGGCCTACCTATGGTTCCGCCACCAGCCGTTCCGTCTCCCACCACATCTGCCGCCCATCGCTCACCAACTCAATCGTCCCCACCTCATCCGTTCGTAGCACGGTCGCCCCCTGCGCGGCAACGCGCTGGAGCATGGCCGGGGCCGGGTGGCCGTAGGAGTTGTCGGCCCCAACGGAGATGACCACGACCTGGGGCGCGACGACCCGCAAGAAGTCCGCGCCGCACGAGGTGTTCGCGCCGTGGTGGCCGGCCTTCAGCACCGTCGCCGCCAGCGGCCGGCCGCCGGCCAGCAGCGCCGCCTCGGCCGCCTCAGCCGCGTCCCCGGTCAGCAGTACGGCCAGATCGCCATAGACCAGCCGGGCCACGATCGAGGCGTCGTTGCCCTCCTCGGCCCCCGGCGCGCCGACCTGCAGGATTTCCAGCCGCGCGCCGTCGCCCAGATCGAGCGTCTCGCCTGCCTGGGCGACGTGGATCGCGCCATCGGTCGCCGCCGCCAGCAGCAGCGCCCCGAAGGCCGCATCGTCGTCCCCGTCCGCGCCGTTAGTCACCAGTTGGGCCACGTCGTAGCGTTCGACGGCGCTGATCAGCCCGTCGGCATGGTCGGCGTCGGGGTGGGTGGCGATGACCACGTCGAGGGAGCGATCCCAGAAGGGCATCTGCTCGCCCAGTTCCTCCAGCAGCCGGCTCGGGTAGCGCCCGCCATCCACCAGCACTTGCCGGCCGGCGGGGGTCTGGATGAGGATGGCGTCCCCCTGGCCCACGTCCAGAAAGGCGACGTGCAGGCGGCCGTCCGGCCGCTCGCGCAGCCAGAATAGCCCCAGCAGCGCCAGCACAGCCACCACACCCAGGGCCACCCCGGCGCGCCGCCCGATGTGTACCCGGCCGAGCAGGTCGCGCCGCCGCTCGCGGGGCAGCGCGGCCAGGAGGGTCAGCCCGGCGATGGCCGCGTAGACCGCGAGCAGCCCGCCCGGCGAGAGAGCCAGCGGTATGGACGCGCCCGGCGCGCGCGCCAGCCAATGGATGACGCCCACGGTGTAAGTCAGGAAAAGCCAGGCCGGCAGGGCGGCGATGCGCCCGGCGGCCGGGTGGATCAGCCCGGCCAGCAGCGCCAGCCCGCCGGTCAACATCACACCCGGTTGGGCGGGCAGCGCCAGCAGGTTGGCCGGCAGGCTGGCCAGGGAGAGGCGGCCGAAGTGGTAGAGCAGCAAGGGCACGGTCAGCACCTGCGCGGCCAGCGTGACGGTCAGCCCTTCGCCCAGCAGCCGCTTGACCGCTGGCTGCGCCCTGGGCGTCAGCAGCGCCTCCGCGCCCCGCTCGATGCGCCGCGTCCAGGCCGAGGCGTAGAGCATCAGCCCCAGCGTGGCGGCGAAGCTCAGTTGGAAGCCCACGCTCCACAGGGCCAGCGGATCGAACAGGGTCATCAGCGCCGCGGCGACGAAGAGGCCGGCCACGGCCAGCGTCCGCCGGCCGAGGAGCCGCAGGCCCAACAGGTAGGTGATACCCATGACCGTCGCCCGCACCACCGACGGCGCGGCTCCCACCAGGACGGCGTAGAGGATTAGCAGGAGCATGACTATCAGCGTCGCCGGCCGGCGCGGCAGGAACGCCCCCGTCAGCCAATCGAGCAGGCCGATGATGATCACGATGTTGAAGCCGGAGATGGCGATGATGTGGGTCATGCCCGTCGCCTGGAAGGCGTCGGCCGTGGTGTCGGGCAGGCCGCTGTCGTCGCCGAGCAGGATGCCGGTCAGCAGAGCGGCCTGCGGCTCCGGCAGGGCGGCGCGGATGACAGCCCGGCCGCGCTCCCTGGCGGCCAGCATGGCCCGGTAGAGCGGGCTGCCCCCTTCCCCGGCGACCACGGCGACCTCCGGGAAGCGCATGATGGCGCGGATGCCCTGGCGTCCTAGGTAGGCGGCGTAGTCGGCGTTGTCCAGCGCGTCGAGCGCTTCCAGGTCGCCGGTCAACCGCAAGCTCGCGCCGTAGCCGATGATTGGGTAGCGCCGCGTCTCGACCAGGATGTCGCCCGCGACCGGGAGAACACGGCCATCCATCACCAGTTCGGCGGCGGCGACGCGCAGACGGGCGCGGGTGTCGCCCAGTTCCGGTTCGGCGGCGACGCGGCCGGCTAGCTTGACGCCCGTCGCCCCGGCGTAGAAGTCGATGCGGCCGGGATCGGCCGGCGGCGTGGCGGCGACGTAGCGCGCCCCGCCCAAAGCCAGCGCGGCCAGCCCCGCCAGCGCCAGCCCCACCCGCCCCACCCGCCAGAAGGCGATCGCGGCGACCAGCGCCGCCCCAGCCGCCAGCAGCCAGTAAAGCACCCCCAGCGGCGCGAGCGACGCCAGCCCAATACCAATCAGCCAGCCCGCGCCGGCGACCACGGCCAGGTAGTAGCGGGAGTCAACAGGGGTGTTGGGGGAACCGGCGGGGGTAGGCTCCGTGGTGGGCATGGCGTTGAGTGGGATGAACGGGCTTGACGCCGCGCCTATTACGGGCACGGGTTAGTGCGCTACTATAGCGCCGTTAGATGGGGTGTCAACCAGCGAGAAGACCGACTACTCGAAGACATTGGGGATAGCTTGCCCATGACCGTCGCCCGCACCACCGACGGCGCGGCCCCCACCAGAACGGCGTAGAGCGCCAGCAGG
>NZ_JAYRVJ010000577.1:0-3644 GCF_041918635.1 Promineifilum sp. (SeqCode) | reverse complement strand
GAGCGCGTCGCTCAGATCGTCTGTCCGGTAGCGAGTGGTGATGCGCACGTCGTCCAGCGAAAACGCGGTCTCGAAGGGATGGTGGGTCTTGTCCAGCCGGCCGCGGCTGAAGTCGTAGCCAAGCTCGGCGATGATCCGTTCCCCGAAGAGGCGCTGCTGCTCCTCCGGAAACTCCTGATGCAGGCAACTGGCGTCGGCCGGCGGCCGGGTCATCACCTCGGCCAGCAGTGGCACAAGCTCGCCGCGCAGCTCCGCGAACAGGGCGCGGACGCTCTGCGCCTTCATGCCCTGGTCGAAGTAGTCGATGAGCGGGTCGGCGATGTGGTCGTAGCCGGGGAAGCAGTCGGCGAATTGGCGGCTCAGGTCGAGCGTTTTCTCCAGCAGCGGCCGCATGGCGGCGAAGTCGTTGGCCGGCCGGGCCACCGTCCACGCCTGGTAGCTGCGCGCGCCGTGCTCCTGGAGCTCGACGTTGAGCGCCGCCGGCACGCGAATGGCCTTCTCGTAATTGCGCCGCGTCAGCCGCAGCAGCGCCGCGTCGTCGCTGTCGTAGGGCAGGTCGGCGGCGTAGGGCTGGAGCGCGTCCAGCAGCCGGCCGATGGCCGGGTCGGTCAGCCGCTCGTGCGCCAGCCCGGCCAGCAGCCCCATCTGCCGCCCCCTCGCCGGCGCGCCGCCGGGCGGCATGTAGGTCGATTGGTCCCAACTCAGCAGGGCCACGACGGCATTCAGGTCTTCGATCGCTTGCAGGCGGTCCTTCAGTTCGGCGAGTTGTTTTTCCATTTTCCCCTCATTTAGAGCGCGCATCTGAGGATGCGGACTCTGTTGGGTTCTAGCCGCTCGATTGCCGCAACGCCTCGCTCAACAGGAAGCGCAACGCCGGGGCCAGCCGGCGCGCCCACGACGACTCGGTGTGGCCGGCCCACTTCTCCTCGACGTGATACAGATCGCGCAGCGGCCGGTAGCCCTTGCGCACCAGAATACCCTTCATGCGGCGGACACTGGCATAGTAGCGGCGCGAGGCGGTGGCGCGGTGCAGCCGCCCGCTATGGTGCTCGCCCAGTTCGCGCGTGCCAACGTCCAGATAGAGCTTGCCGGGGTAGTAGGGCGCGGCCTCCACGTAGTCGAAGATGGCCTCGCCCGCGTACCACAGCGACGGGCTCATGACCCCCGCGAAGCCAAAGGTGGCCGGCTGGCGGAAGAAGGCGTAGAGGCTGATCAGCCCGCCCATCGATGAGCCGAGCAGGCCGGTGTGGCGGCGGCCGGGCAGGGTGCGGAAGTCGCGGTCAATCAGCGGCTTGACCGTGGCCGCAATGAACTCCAGGTAGCGGTCGCCGCGCCCGCCGCCGTGGCGCGGGTCGCGGAACGGGCTGTACTCGGCCATCCGGTCGACGCCCATGTTGGGGATGCCGACGACGATGGCCTCCAGACCCTCTTCATACCCCAATTGCTCCATCGTCTCGTCCACGCCCCACTCCCCGGCGAAGCTGGTGGCGTTGTCGAACAGGTTTTGGCCGTCGTGCATGTAGATGACCGGGTAGCGCTGCGTCGTGTGGTGGTAAGAGGGCGGCAGGTAGACCAGCAGGTCGCGCCGGTTGCCGAGTTGCGGGCTGTGAACGTCGGGCGCGACGCGAATCGTGCCGCTGACGTGATGGCCGTTGGAAGGGTCGAAGTGGGCGTGATAGTCGCGCCAGGTGAGTGGCTCCACAGTCTCCCCCAGCGTGGGTGATGATGAATTCATAATCGATTCTCGCTGCCGGCAAACCGGCAGTGAGTCCCCGATTCTACCGCCATTGGGCGCGGCGTCCAGAAAGTGGGCGTGAAAAATGCTCTCGGTGCGACGCACTTTCCGAAGTGCGTTGCACCTGGGCGCAACAGCTAAGGGACGACAGGTGGGTTGCACCTTCTGAGGTGCGACCCACCTGTTATGGTATAATAGCAGTAGGGCCGCGGCGAAGTGCAAGCCGCGACCGGGGAGTGACCCATGCCCGCGTCCACTGCCTTGCCCGATCCGCTGCCGTGGCTGCTGGAGCCGGAGGAGCCTGGCCCCCGCTATCTGGCGCTGCGCGACATGCTCCATTACCCGCCCGACGACCCCGACCTGCGCCAGGCCCGCGACGCCGCCCACCGCGCCGGCCCCATCGCCGCCATCCTGGCCGCCATGCACCCCGATGGCTACTGGGTCGAACCCGGCCCCGGCTACCTGCCCAAGTACGCCTCGACCGTCTGGGCGCTCATCGCCCTGGCCCAACTGGGCGCGTTCGCCGCCGCCGATGAGCGCGTCGGCCGCGCCTGCGCCTATGTCCTCGACCACGCCCTCCTGCCCGCCGGTCAGTTCAGTGCCTCGACCGCCCCCTCTGGCACGGCCGACTGCCTGCAAGGCAACCTCTGCGCCGCCCTGCTCGACCTGGGCGGCGACGATCCACGCCTGGACGCCGCCTTCGACTGGATGGCCCGCTCGGTGACGGGCGAGGGCGTGGCCCCGCTCGGCGAGCGCGGCGCGCCGCTGCGCTACTACGCCGGCAAGTGCGGGCCGCTCTTCCGTTGTGGGGCCAACAACAAGCTGCCCTGCGCCTGGGGCGCGGCCAAGGTGATGCTGGCCTTCGGCAAGCTGCCCGCCGCGCGCCGCACGCCGCTCATCGACGAGGCCATCCGGCAGGGCGTTGAGTTCTTATTCAGCGTCGATCCCGCCACCGCCGCCTGGCCCAGCGGTTGGGCCGCCAAGCCCAGCGGCAACTGGTGGAAGTTCGGCTTCCCCGTGTTCTACGTGACCGACCTGCTGCAAGTGGTCGAGGCGCTGGTCGCGCTGGGCCACGGCGACGATCCGCGGCTGGCGAACGCGCGGGCGCTAATCGCCGGCAAGGCGGATGAGCAGGGGCGCTGGCCCCTGGAGTATGACTACGCCGGCAAGCTGTGGGACGGCGTCGACTTCGGCCCGAAGAAGCGGCCGAACAAGTGGGTGACGATCCGGGCGTTGCAGGCGGTGGGGTAGGGGCGCACCTGCGTGTGCGCCCAATCAAGGGCAGACACGCAGGTCTGTCCCTACTCGAGAGGTGGCTGATGAATGATACGATGACCTGGCTGCTCGACCCAACCGATCCCGGCCCGCGCCACCTGGCGTTGCGCGACCTGCTGCGCCGCCCGGCCGATGACCCCGAACTGCTGGCCACCCGCGCCGCCGCCCACGCCGCGCCGCCCATCGCCCCCATTCTGGACGCCATGCACCCCGACGGCTACTGGGCCAAGCCCGGCCCCGGCTACAGCCCCAAGTACCGCTCCACCGTCTGGGCGCTCATTACCCTGGCGCAGGTCGGCGCGTCGGCCGCCGCCGACGAGCGCATCGCCCGCGCCTGTGCCTACCTGCTCGACCACGCGCTGACCCGCGACGGCCAGTTCACCCTGTCTTCCGATGGCGGGCCGTCGGGCACAATCGACTGCTTGCAGGGCAACCTGATCGCGGCCTTACTGGCTTTGGGCATCGACGACCCGCGGCTCGACCGGGCGCTGGAATGGATGGCCCGCACCGTGACGGGCGAGGGCATCGCCCCGGCCGGCGACACGACCGCGCCGCTCCGCTACCAGCATTACAAGAGCGGCCCGCTGTTCGCCTGTCGCGTCAATGGCGGCTTGCCCTGTGGCTGGGGCGCGGT
>NZ_JAYRVJ010000576.1:0-8634 GCF_041918635.1 Promineifilum sp. (SeqCode) | reverse complement strand
GTCGGCGTTGGTGCTGTCGGCCAGCAGGGCCAGCACGCCGCGCTGCGAGAATTCAGCCAGCTTGGCGAAGTCGGGCGGCCAGCCGTCGATGGGAGTGTGGTCGAACTTATAGTCGCCGGTGTGGACGATCAGGCCGACGGGTGTGGTGATGCCGAAGCCGACGCAATCAGGGATGCTGTGGGCGACATGGAACGGCTCGATCGTGAACGGGCCGATCTGGAGCACCTCGCCGGCGCGGAAGGCGATCAGTTCCGCCTCGTGCAACTGGCGCGCCTCGCGCAGTTTGGTCTCGATGAGGCCCAGCGTCAGCGGCGTGGCGTAGATCGGCACGTTGATGTCTTCGATCAGGTGCGGCAGCGCGCCGATGTGATCCTCATGCCCATGCGTGATGATGATGGCGCGAATTTTGGACTGGCGGTCGTTCTCCAGGAGGTAGTGGTAATCGGGGATGATGAGATCGACGCCTAGCATGTCGTTCTCCGGGAACATGACGCCGGCATCGACGATGAGGATGTCGTCCTCATACTCGATGACGGTCATGTTTTTACCGATCTCCCCCACGCCTCCCAGCGGTAGAATACGTAATGGCGTTGTTGTCATATTGACTGAAAATTGTAAGACGTTGTGCCCGTTCCGTCAAAATACGGGCAGATGAAGAAGGAGAATCCACAGATTACGCAGATTTCTAAGAGGCTCACGCAAAGCTCGCAAAGTGCGCCAAGAGCGCCAAAAGAACATATATCTTTGCGTTCTTAGCGATCTTGGCGGACTTTGCGTGAGCTTCTTAATCTGCGTAATCTGTGAAATCTATGGATTCTCTTCTTAAATTGCAGTGGCTTGTTGGATGACGAACCAGAGGAGGAAGATGAGGACGACCATTACCACGGTCAGCGCCGCCGTCAGGCCCCACAGACCGCGCGGCTGCTCGACAGCCACGGGTTGGGGCGCGGGCTGGACGACCGCGACACGCGGGACGGTGATCGGCTGGGTAGGCTGTTCCGGCAGCTCGGATGGGTGAGGGCCGTGCTGGATGATGGCGACGGTGATGTTGTCCTCTCCACCCCGCTGGCGGGCCAGATCCACCAGCGCCGCCGCTGCTGCTTCTGGCAACTGGCGGCCGACTGCGTCGGCGATCTCGCTGTCTTCGACGTGGCGCGTCAACCCGTCGGAGCAAAGAATGAGCAGGTCGCCCGGCTCCATCGCGATCTCATAGAGGTCAATGGGCGGTCGCTTCTCCGAACCGATGCTGTAAAGGATGACGTTCTTGTAGGGGTAGTTGGCCGCTTCCTCAGCCGTCAGCGCCCCCTCCTCCAGCAAGCGAGCGACGAGGCTCTGGTCGCGACTGATCTGCTCCAGCCAACCCTCGCGATACTGGTAGGCGCGGCTGTCGCCGACATTGCCAACGTAAGCGTGGCCGTCCTGGATGACGGCGGCGACCATCGTCGTCGCCATGCGGCGGCTGTCGTTGCGCTCGGCGGCCAGCCGGCGCAGGTCGGTGTTGGCCCCCTGCATGGCGTCGATCAGGCGCGCCCCCCAATCGGTGCGGCCGGCGCCGGCCAGGTAGTGGTGGCGCGTCTGCTCGCTGGCATATTGGCTGGCGACCTCCCCCGCATCCGCCCCGCCCACGCCGTCGGCCACGATGTAAAGGTAGCCGTGGCGGCGGCGGTCGTCGGGGTCGTCTGGCTCATAGACGGCGACGAAGTCCTCGTTATGGGAGCGCACCAGACCGGAGTCGGTGCGCCAGGCGGCGGAGATGGAGGGATCGTCCATAGGTTTGGGCACTATAGCGGGATCATAAGCCCGTGGCAAGGGGCGAACCTGACGATTACCTGACGATGTAGCGCGGGTTGGCAACCCGCCGCTTCGCGCCGGCAGCCGCGGGGTGTTATCCGGCGCTATAAGTGTGGTAGCGCGCTCGACTAAACCGCGTTACAACGATATAACCACCAGCCCAGGAGAAGAGCGATGGAACAGCAAAACAAACCCGGCGAGCGCCGCCTCGAAACCCAACTCATTCGCACCCGCGCCCACCCTACCCGCCACCGCGAGCAGGTGACGCCCATCTACATGGCCTCCGGCTTCACCTTCGACAACGCCGAGCAGGCGCGCGCCGTCTATAGCGGCGAGCAATTGGGCTACGTCTACACCCGCTGGGACAACCCCAACAATGACGAACTCATCACCCGGCTGTGTGCGCTGGAGGGGGCGGAGGCGGGGCTGCCCATGGCCTCCGGTATGGCGGCCATCTTTACCGTGCTGGCCGGACTGCTGAACAGCGGCGACCACGTGCTGGCCTCGCGCTCCCTCTTCGGAGCCACCCACCAGGTTTTGACCACCATCCTGCCGCGCTGGGGAATCTCCCACACCTACGCCGACACCGAGCTCACGTCCACCTGGGCCGACCTCTTCCGGCCGGAGACACGCCTCTGCCTGGTGGAGACGCCCTCGAACCCGGGCCTGACGCTCATCGACCTGGCCTGGATCGCCGGGCTGTGCCAGGAACGGGGCGTGCTGCTGGTCGTGGACAACACGTTCGCCACGCCCATCCTCCAGCGCCCGCTGGCCTTCGGCGCGGATCTGGTCGTCCACTCCACCACCAAGTTCCTCGACGGCCAGGGGCGCACCATCGGCGGCGCGTTGCTGGGCGACCGGCTGCTGGTGAACGAGCTGACCCAGTTCGCCCGCCAGACCGGGCCGACGCTCTCGCCGTTCAACAGTTGGCTGCTGAGCCAGGCATTGGAGACGCTGCCGCTGCGCATGGAACGCCACTGCGCCAACGCGCTGGCCCTGGCCGAGTGGCTACAGGGGCAGCCCGGCGTGCGGAGCGTCTGCTACCCGTTCCTGCCGTCGCACCCGCAGCACGACCTGGCGCGGCGGCAGATGGCGGCCGGCGGCGGGATTGTGGCGTTCGAGGTGGCCGGTGGGCTGCCGGCAGGGCGGCGGGTGCTCGACGGACTGAAGATGTGCGACATCGTGGCCAATCTGGGCGACGCGCGCACGACCGTCACCCACCCGGCCAGCACCACTCACAGCGCCCTGACCGACGGCGAGCGCCGCGCGGTGGGCATCACGCCAGGGCTGATCCGCGTCTCCGTGGGCCTGGAACACATCGACGACATCAAAGCCGACCTGGCTCAGGCATTAATTAACCACGGATAAAAACGGATTTAGCGTCTGTAGTTCATTTGTTCCAGCAAAAACGCCGCGCCCGAGGGGAATCGGGCGCGGCGTCTTGCTTAGGAGGAGGAAGAAAATGAGAAGCGTTGTGCTGCTTGCTCTGTTGATTAGACGGAGCGAGACCCGGTTCTCTTACCTCCTTTAGAAACCCGGTTTCTCAGAAGAAACCGGGTTTCCACCGGTTAATTGCCCAGCACCCAGGCGCGGGCCTCGTTGTTGGCCGGCGCGCCGGGGCCATAGAGCCATAGCAGGCCAGTCTCGGTCGCGTTCAACTGGTCGCCGAAATCGAGCACGCCAAAGCCCAGGCGGGCCGAGCGCGGCGGCAGCGTCGTGGAGCCGGCGTCGCTGTTCTGGAACAGGGTGTAGTAGCGCTCACCCAACGGCACGATGTTCATGCCCTCGATGCTATCGGCCGGGCCGCCATAGTACCAGTCCACCGCCCACGCTGACACGTCCATGGAGGTCTCCAGCATGTCCGCGGCAGTCATCCCGATCTGCTCGGCGCACAGCAGCAGCACGAAGTTGCCGCTGTTGGTGTTGTGGTCGGTGTAGAACCAGGCGTCGGCGCTGCCGGCGTTCAGGTCGTAGACCCAGCTCAGGCTGCGGCCGTCGCTGGGCACGCTGCTGAACGCGCCGGAGGCGTCGAAGTTGAACACGGCGTAGTCGGCATTGCCGTCACCGTCGGTATCCAGGTCGAACTCGATCCAGATGTTGCTGGCGTGCGAGTAGCGATCCCAGGTGTTGGCCGCCAGAGCCAGGACGAACGACTCCGCCTCACTGCAGTAGCCGGCCGGAACCGGATGGGTCTGGACGCCGACAAAGCGCAGGTCGGCCGGAGCCTGATTGCCACCCCACACCGGGTCGCCGGCGATCTCCGGGCTGGCGCCCAACAGGGAGAAGGTGTCAATGTAGGCCGCCGACATGCCCGTGTTGCGCACCCAGCCAGTGTTCGTCTGGCGGACGAAGCCGGTGGCGATGTTGCCCGCGCCGCGCGGCAGCACGTGCCAGGCCATGTGGATGTTGACGTCCTGGGCGTTGGCCCCGACGCCGATGAAGTGCAGGTAGCCGTCGTATTCGTTGAACGTTAGCGCGTCCGGGTTGCCACCCTGGCTGCCGCTATTCAGCACCCACTCGTGCAGCGGGCGGTTGCTCAGCGGCCGGATGAACATGCGCACCGGGACGGTGACGCTGCCGCGCGCCGGAACCTGGAACCACGACGGAACGGACAGGCGCACTTCGCCGCCGGCGTCCTCATCGTAGCGATACTCCACTTCCGAGCGCAGGGTGATGGCCCGATTGCTGTAGTTCTGGATGGTGACCCGCCGGATCAGGTCTGTCTGGCCGGTCACATCCTGGAAGCCGAACGACAACGAGCCGGTCAGGCTGTTGCGATCCCAGGCCGCCACGGGCGACTTCAGGGCGTTGTTAACGCGCACCTCGCCGCCGCCGATGCGGCTGATCGCCGCCGCGTAACCGCCGAAGAACTCCGGCCGGTTCATGATGTTGGTCTCGCCGGTGTTCATCAGGACGGCCTTGATCTCCGCCCAGGAACGCGACGGATAGGCGTCCATCAGCAGCGCCGCCGAGCCGGCCACCATGGGCGCGGCGCCGGACGTGCCACTGAAGCCCTCCGTGCCCGTGCCCGTGCCGAAGACGGCCGAGACGGACGCGCCGGGGGCGCCGATATCGGGCTTGGCCTCGTTCAGGCCAACGCTCGGGCCGCGGCTGCTGGAGCCGGCCATGTGCTGAATCAACGGGATGCCGTTGATCGGGTCGAAGGCGGCGATGACTTCGCCCTCGGCCAGGCCGGCCCGGACGGCGTTGGCCGTCGCCAGCGAGACGTTGAAGCCAGGCACGGACGGATCGCCGCCGCCATAGCTGAAGACGGTCGGATCGCCCGCGGCGATCAGGCCCACCACACCGGCCACGCCGCCGCCAGCGGCGATGTTGCTGACCTTAATGCTGATCGCGCACGTGCCGCGGTTCACCAGGACGATGTGGCCGGTCAGCGAACCGGGCGCAAACGGGTCGCAACCAAGCAGGTTGCCGCCCGCGCCGTCACCGTACATGACCGGGGCCTCGATGCGCTCCGTCAGGGGCGCCGACCAGGGCTGGAAGGACGCCTCGTACAGACCGGCCACGCTCGCCGGCTGGAGAATCTCCATGACGGGCGCGACGGCCGAAGGCATCTGGGTCTGGGCCACAGACAGGGCGGAAGTCGCCGTCGAGGGCGTGCCGGCGGCGTAGGGCTTGTCGGCGCTGTTGCCGGCCGACGCCACCGTCAGAACACCCAGGCTGCTGGCGTTATTGACCGCCGCGGCCAGGTCGTCCCAGCGCGGGTCGCCATAGGACGAACCAAGCGACATGTTGATGATGTCCACGGCGTCGTTGGGGTTGCCGTCGCCGTTGGGGTCAACGGCGAACTCCATGCCCTGGATGAGGGCGATGCCGGAGCAGGACGTGCTGACCGAGGAGCAGACCTTGACCGCATACAGATCGACGGCTGGGGCCACGCCCAGCTTGCCGCCGATGATGTCGGCCACGTGCGTGCCGTGACCACCGCCGGGGCCTTCATCCAGCGGGTCGGGGTCGGGCGCTTCGGCCGCGTTGGGCCACTCGCTGCCGACGAAGTCATAGCCGCCAACGACACGGGCAGTCGGGAAAGTTCCAGGCTCGATGATCGTCGGATCATTGGCCAGGTACTCCTCGACGCTGCCGGAGCCGTCGAAGGCGATGTGGGTATAGTCGATGCCGCTGTCGAGCACGGCCACGCGCACACCTGCACCGTCGTAGCCCATGCTTTGGACTTCGGTCGCGCCGATGTAGGGTACGGTCTCCGACAAGTCCACTTCGTAGTCGTGGACGGGGTTGATGGAGATGACATTGGGGTTCTGGGCCAGTTCGGCCAGGACCGATCCCTCGACTTCCAACATGACCGCGTTCAACACGATCTGGGTGGAGCCGAGGACGCGGGCGTTGGCGTCGAGCGAGCGGGCGCTGGCAACGATGCCGCTTTGCTGGGCCAGGGCCGCCTGTCGGGCCAGGCCTTGAGCGGTCGCCTCGGCCGCGGCGGCCGGGGGCTGGGTCAGACGGACGATGACGCGCTGCGCGCCGGTCAGCCCGCGCAGGGCGGGGCTTAGGCGCAGGGCGGGCGCGTCGACGTTTTCGAGCTGGATGGGGGCGTCGAGTTTGGCGCCGCTGACAGTGGCCGGAAGGGGCTTCGCGGTGGCGCGGTCGGCCCGGTTGGCGCTCGGACTATCCTGCGCCAGCGCGATGGACGCGGTGAGGGCCAGCAAGCCCAACACCAGCAACAGCTTCAATGTGCGCTTCAGAGTAGTTTGCTTGGACAACGTTTGCCTCCTGGGCATTTAAAGAAAGGTTGGTGAACATCCAATCCGGCGGGCGTGGGGCAGCCACAACCGGCCGGTGACTTGAGGGCGTTTTGGTGGTTTCTCGAATCCGCTCTTACCTCCTTGCCGGTCGAGACGCGAGCGGCAGACAGGGAAATGGCTCCGGATTGTGTCCCATGACGGTGGTCGATTACGGTTCACTGACTGCAGAGGACAATAGGCGGCAATCGGCGCGTCATTATATACAGGACATATGTATTTTGACAGATATTGCTTACAATTTGACTTGCATACTGTTCACGTCATTTTAACTACTTTACTGTCTTCTGAGATTTGCGCAAATGTTTGAGCAAAGTGGGGAAGAGGAACACAGAGAGACACTGAGGGCGGACACAGAGAGACGGAAGACAAGCGATTTCTTCTCTCTGTGTTATCTCTGTGGAACTCTATGTTCCTCTTATCGGTCTGCATTGGACACAACCCAAAAGTCACGTACAATTTTGGGCATTAAGAGGGGTGAGCGGAGCGCCACGTGTGAGCATGGCCCGCCTGCCCGCAAGGAGGTTGGAGGAAATGGAACGCTTGCGACGCGACTTTAGCACCATCACGCTGGTGATGATTCCGGTGGCGATCGCCATCAACATCGCCATCGGCCAGCTCATCTATACCCTGAAGGTTCCTCTCTATCTGGACTCAATCGGCACGATCTTCGTCGGCGCGGTTGCCGGGCCATGGGTCGGCCTGGTGACCGGCGCGTTGACCAATCTGATCTGGGGCCTGAGCGGCATCAACTCGTTCTACACCGCCTTCTGGATCACGGGGGCGTTCATCGGCTTGCTGGCCGGCCTCTTCTCGCGCTTTGGCTGGTTCAAGGTGTGGTGGCGGGCCATCATCGCCGGCGTCATCACCGGCCTGATCGCCGCGCTCATCTCCGCGCCCATCTTCACCTACGTCTCGGGCGGCGTCACCGGCTCCGGCACCGACGTGATCACCGCCGTCTTCCGCAACGCGGGTCTGGGCATCCTGCCGGCGGCCTTCGCCCAGGGCGTCTCATCCGACCCGCTCGACAAGGCCATCTCGTTCTTCATCGTCTGGGGCGTCATCCGCGCCCTACCGCTGCGCTTCCTGGATCGCTTCTCGCGGGCCGAGGACATCCGCTAGTCGGCTGTCCGGCGACCTATGAGCGCATCGTTCAGCCTATACATCCCACGCGAGAGCGGGATGCATCGCCTGCACCCGCTGACGAAGCTGGCTGTGGTCGGCTTCTGTCTGGTGCTGGGGCTGTTCCTGCCCGGGCTCTGGTTGACCTACGCGGCCTTTGGGCTGATCATTCTGCCCCTGGCCGCCTGGGCCGGCATCCTGCCGCCCTTCCTGCGCGCTGTCCTTAAGGCGGCCCTGCCGGTGATCATCTCCGTCTTCCTGGTGCAGGGGTTGTTCTGGCCGGGCGGTACGCCTATTTTGCGTCTGGGGCCGTTGTCACTCAAGGAAGAAGGGCTGATGTTTGCCATCCGCAGCGCCGGCCGCTTCCTGATGGTGGTCAGCAGCTTCCTGCTGCTCACCTTCACCACCCGCCCCGACGGCCTGATGCTGGCGCTGAGCGAGCGCGGCTTCCCCAAGAGCATCGCCTACGTCCTGCTGGCGACGATGCAGATCATCCCGCGCTTCCAGGCCAAGGCCAACACCATCCTCGACGCCCAGCGTTCGCGCGGGCTGGAGACGGAGGGCAGCCTGTTGGTGCGCGTCCGCGCCTTGCTACCGCTCATCCAGCCGCTCTTGCTGGGCAGCATCGTGGACATCGAGGAGCGGGCCATCGCCCTGGAGGTGCGGGCCTTCGGCCGCAGCGGCCCCAAGACCAGCCTGCTCGTGCTCCACGACACGCCCGCCCAGAAGCTCGTGCGCTGGCTGCTGCTCCTGGGCATGCTGGCGGTGATCGGCTGGCGGCTCTACATCGCCCTCGCGCCGAGGTTTGCCGCGTGATCCGGCTGAGCGACGTCACTTACCACTATCCGCGCGCGACCACCCCCGCGCTGGCCGGGCTGTCGTTGGAGGTTCCCGCCGGGCAGTTCTGCGCCGTCATCGGGGCCAATGGCGCGGGCAAGTCCACGCT
>NZ_JAYRVJ010000575.1:0-1633 GCF_041918635.1 Promineifilum sp. (SeqCode) | reverse complement strand
CCTCGCCACGAATGAACTCGGCGTGGGTCGCGCCGCGCTCCAATCCGAAGGCGCGCAGCAGACGCTCGTTCACGTCCAGAATGGCTTGCGCCTCGTCCGTCCAGCGGGGTAGGGTGCGTGAGACGAACACGCCGCCCTGATGGGCCACCGTCATGGGCGGCCGGGCGTACTTATGCGGCTGGGCGAACAGGAGGCGGCTGCCGTAGACCAGCGAATCGACGTGGTAGATGTCGCCGGGGATGAACTTCTCCAGGTGAAAGAACGACTGCTCATCCCCCAGCCGGTCGAGCCAGCCCCACACCTCGTCGGCCGAATAGAGCTTCTTGATGCCCATCGCCCCCGCCTCGGAGCGCGGCTTCAGCACCCAGGGCGGCGCTTCGCGCTCCATGAAGGCGTGCAGGCGGGCGTGGCTGAAAACGGGCGAGAAGGGGGGCACGGGGATGCCCGCCCCGGCGGCCTGGGTGCGCATCGCCAGCTTGTCACGGAAGTAGCGCGCCCCCGTCTCACCCAGGCCCGACAGGCGCAGGTGCTCGCGCAATGCCGCGGCCGTCTCCACGTCGTAGTCGTCAAGTGGCACGATGGCGTCAATGGCGCGACCGCGCGTCAGATAGCTGACCGCGTAGAGGATGTCCGGCCGGCGGCGCAGGTCGGGCATCAGGAACACCTCGTCGATGCTCTCCCGCGGCCACGCCTCGCCGGCGTTCTTCTCGCGCGTCAGCAGCAGCACGCGCGCGCCTTGCGCCTTGGCGGCTGTCAGAAACGTCGTCCCCTTGAAATAGCTTGCCAGACAAAGAATCGTGATGGGCTGCTCTTGCATTGTTCGCCTCCATACACAATAATAAGAAGCGCGTCCGAATTCGCAAAATGGCCTGTCCCGCTGTTGACGAAATGAGCGCAAGTGTTATACTACTGGACAGCACTCGGCAAGAGCGCATAGGTTGACTTGCCTTACAGCCGAAAGCACATTTATAAGCTTGGACGCGGCTACAACGATCACCCTGCCGACGTAGCTCAACAGGCAGAGCAATGCTCTTGTAAAGCATAGGTTATGGGTTCAACTCCCATCGTCGGCTCTGCGTGTCGGCTCGCGAGAGTGGCACGGGGTCAAGCCAGTAAAACGAGAATACCTGGGTCAGTGTCCCGAGCGGCAAAGGGGGCGGACTGTAAATCCGCTGGCAGACGCCTTCGTAGGTTCGAGTCCTACCTGGCCCACTAAGCAAACCAGACCCAGATCTCTCTGGGTCTTCTGGCTTACGTGACAGTTGGAAACGCCCACGTAGCTCAGTCGGCAGAGCGCATTCTTGGTAAGAATGAGGTCATGGGTTCAAATCCCATCGTGGGCTCTCAACCTTTGGGTTTCCACTGGCAGAATGTTGGGGTGCTGTTCGTCTCAAGGCGTAGTGAACCAAGATGACCGGTTCCGGAGCAACTCCATTGCGGGGCAGCCGCCGGCCGGAAAGAAATCTGTCATAGTCAATCGAGGGTAAGAAGGAATGGCCAAAGAGAAATTTGTACGCGGGAAGCCGCATGTGAACGTGGGGACGATCGGACACATCGACCACGGGAAGACGACGTTGACGGCGGCGATCACCAAGACGCTGGCGCTGAAGGGCTGGGCAGATTTCCGGGCGTT
>NZ_JAYRVJ010000574.1:0-2939 GCF_041918635.1 Promineifilum sp. (SeqCode) | reverse complement strand
GATAGTCCCGGTCGCTTGCAAAAGCCGGTCGGCCAGGGTGGATTTGCCGTGGTCGATGTGGGCGATAATGCAAAAATTGCGAATCCTGCTTTGATCCATGGGGCAAGTATAGCAGAATGGTAGGAGGATGACGCGCTTTTGCGGGCAGGGGAGCGGGGGTGCAAGGGAGCAGGGGAGAAAGGCATGCGTTCGTCTTCTCCTCTGCACCCCCGCTCCCCTGCTCCCCCGCGCTCAGAACAACACCACCCGAGGAGACAAGTCATGTCCGAACATGCCCACGACCCCAACCCTCTACCTCCAACAGACGATCCAGCTATACACATCGTGACTCCAACGGGCAGGACGCTCGTCACCGTCGCAGACTTGCGCGCCCTCCCGGCGCGAACCCTGCCCAACAGCTACATCGTTAGCACCGGGCACGGCGCGAGCGGGCCATTCGTCTTCGCGGGCGCGACGTTGGAGGAGGTTATCGCGCGCTACGCCGGCGGCTCCTGGACGGCGGCGACGGTCGTCAGCGCTGACGGCTTCGGCACGCGGGTGACGGCTGGGGAGTGGCGCGACTCGTCGCGGCCGATTCTGCTGGCCTACGCCATCGACGGCCGCCCCCTGACCCGCGCCGCCGGGCTGGTGCGCCTCATCGTCCCGACCGAAACCGACGAGGCCCTGCGGCAGATCAAATGGGTGGAAGCGATCAGACTGGAATGAACGAATCATGGCTGTGACGGGTACACATGGATCTCACTCCGTCCTTATCCGTCACATCTGTGGAAATCCGCGGTTAATTTATGACAACCTGATCAATCAGTGTGTCGAGATCGGATGAGAGGGCATCAGGTCGGAGGTGAGTCAGGAATTCGACGTTGCCGTCTGTGCCCTGGATGGAAGATCGCACCAGCCCGGCTACACCCCACCCTCCGGCCGCCGCCCAGTTGAGCATCCCCGCCAACACGGCCCGATGGACGGCCGGGTCGCGCACAATGCCGCCCTTGCCGACCGACTCCGGGCCGGCCTCGAACTGCGGCTTAATGAGCGCCACTACGTCGGCCTCCGCGGCCAACCACTTCCGCGCCGCCGGCAGGATGAGCCGCAGTGAGATGAACGACACGTCAATGACGACCAGTTCGACCGGCTCCGGCAGCGTTTCCAGATAGCGGGCGTTGACCCGTTCCATGACGACAACCCGCTCATCCTGGCGCAGCTTCCAGTCGAGTTGGCCCTGACCGACGTCGATGGCATAGACGCGGGCCGCGCCACGCTGGAGCAGCACGTCGGTGAAGCCGCCGGTACATGCGCCCACGTCGGCGCACACCCGGCCGGCCACGGCCACACCAAAGGCATCCAGCGCCCCGGCCAATTTGAAGCCGCCGCGGCTGACGTAGGGCAGCGGCGCGGCAACCTCGAGCCGGGCGTCCAGCGGCACGGGCATGCCCGCCTTGTCCACCCGTTCGCCGTTCACACGCACCTCGCCGGCCATAATGGTGGCCCGCGCCCGCGCCCGCGTTTCCACCAGTCCGCGATCGACCAGCAGCTTGTCCAGCCGTTCCTTCCCTTTCGTCATGAGAGGAATTATCCGCAGATTTCGCCGATTGAGTAAGAAGCTCACGCAAAGGGCGCAAAGAAAGCCAAGAACGCCAAGTGAACTCTTCTTTGCGCTCTTTTCTTCCTTTGCGCTCTTTGCGTGAGCCTCTGCTAATCTGTCTGGAGCCGCTCCTGCCAATCGGCCAGCGCGTCGGCCAGCGATTGGCGTAGCGGGATTTCGGGGCGCCAGCCGGTGTCGGCCTCCAGCTTGGCATAACTGCCATAGAGGCAGGGTGTGTCGCTGGGATTGACGCGCGCCGAGTCTGTCTGCACGTCCACCCGGACACCGGCCAATTCGATGAGTGTCTCCAGCAGATGGCGCACGCTCACCGAGCGGCCGGAGCAGATGAGATACCCCTCGCCCGGCCGGCCCGCTTCGGCCAGCCGGACGTAGGCAGCCGCCACGTCGCGCACGTCGGTGAAGTCGCGCTCCGGCTCCAGGTTGCCGACGCGCATGACCGGCTCGGCGCGCCCCAGGCTGATGGCCGCCAACTGGCTGGCGAAGTCGGGCACGACGAAGCCAGGGGCCTGGCGCGGGCCGATGTGGTTGAACGGCCGCGCCTCGACCACCGGCAGGCCATAGCGCGCCCAGTAGACGCGGCCCAGTTCACCCGCGGCCAGCTTGCTGACGCCATAGGGATGGCGCGGCCGGGCCGGGGTGGCCTCGGTCAGCGGCATGTCGGCCGGCGACAGCGGCCCGTAAATCTCGGCGCTGGTCACCACAACCACGCGCGGGCGACCAAACGCCACCGCTGCCCGCAGCAGGTTGGCCGTGCCGCCGGCGTTGACGGCCAGCGTCAGGGCCGGGTCATCCCACGAGCGGGCCGGATACGCCTGGCCGGCCAGGTGAAAGATCCAGTCCGGCCGGGCGGCGGCGACGGCCGCGGCCAGCCTATCCGGGTCGAGCAGGTCGCCGGTCACGGGCTGGACGCGCTCGTGAGCGGGCAAGCCCTGGTGGCTGGTGGCTTCGTGGACGAGGGCGAGGACGTGATGTCCGCCGGCAAGCAGGTGGTCAACGAGATGGGAGCCGGCGAAGCCGGTGGCCCCGGTGATGAAAACGCGCATAAGGACTCCGACTGATTGGCTTCGCGGCCGGGCGCGAAACCGGTTCGATAGCCAATTATAACGGCCCGCCGGCCACGGGCTAAGAGACGGATGTAGAAAAACGGCGCGCGGGCCGCCGTTCCGTATAATTCCCTCCGGGAAGTCATGTTCAAACCGCTCCGACACCCTCCGCGACCGGCGTTTGGCATGGGCCTGCGCCTGCTCGCCCTGGCCGCGCTGCTCAGCCTGCTCCAGCCCGCGCCGACGCTGGTCACGTTCGGGCCTCGGCAAGAGGTACAGACGAGTCAGCCCATCCT
>NZ_JAYRVJ010000573.1:0-4686 GCF_041918635.1 Promineifilum sp. (SeqCode) | reverse complement strand
TGGGCGGCGCGGAGTTCGGCGCGGTGGCCCGCTCCCATCTGACGCGCTACTTCCGCGCGCGGGCAGCGACCGGGCCGCTGGTGATCCTTCTCGAAGACTTACACTGGGCTGATGAACAGTCGCTCGATCTGGTTACCTATTTAGTCGGGGCGCTTCCGGCTGAGCGACTGCTGGTTGTGTGCGCCGTCCGCCCTGTTTTTCGAGAGCGCCGGCCGGGCTGGGACGAGGGTGAGGGGGCCTTCCGGCGCGTCAATCTCGCGCCGCTCTCCAAGCGAGCCAGCCGGACGCTGGTGGATGAGATTCTGCAGCGGGTGGATGAGGTACCGGACAGCCTCCGCGAGTTGATCATCGAGGCGGCCGAGGGCAATCCGTTTTACGTCGAAGAGATGGTCAAGATGCTCATTGACCAGGGAGTCATCGAAGACCTCAGAGGTTTGCCGCAAACCTCTGAGGTCTTGGGCTGGCGCGTCAGGACGGAGAAGCTGGTCGATCTGAAAATACCACCAACGCTGACCGGGCTGTTGCAGGCGCGACTGGACGGCCTGCCGCGGCCGGAGCGGGAGACGCTGCAACGCGCTTCGGTGGTCGGCCGTCTTTTCTGGGACGGCGCTGTGGCTGACCTCGCTCAGACACCTGTCGAGGAACTGCGACCGACACTGGCTTCCGTCCACAAGCGGGAACTGATATTCCGCCGCGAGCATTCATCTTTCCTTGAGACCGAGGAGTACATCTTTAAACACGCCCTCCTGCGCGACGTGGCTTACGAATCGGTTCTGCTACGCCATCGCGCCGTGTTCCATGCACGTGTCGCTCATTGGCTTGAGGAGCATGCCGGGGAACGGCTAGGGGAGTACCTGGGGCTGATTGCCGAGCACTACATCCAGGCAGGCGATGGGCTGAAGGCGGCGGCGCTGCTGGAGCGGTTAGGCTATGAAGCGAATGACGCTGGTATCCATGGGGCCGCGCGGCGGGCGCTGGAGCGAGCGCTGGCGTTACGGGCCGCGGCGGGTGAGACAGAGGGGCCGGCCGTCGTCAGAGCCGCTATCGCATTGGGCGAAGCGTACTGGCAACTCGGCGATTACGCGGCTGCTACTGCAATCCTGGAGCGTGGGTTGGCTGGGGCGCTGGCCGCTAACGACCGCACCGCCGTGGTGGAGGCTCGCACCCATTTGGCTTGGAGCGCCAGCCTGCGCGGCCACTACGACCGGGCGCGGGCGCTGCTAGAGGTAACGCTGCCGGTGGCGCGAGACATAGGGGGGCGAACCCTGGCCGTCGTGTTATCGGCCGCCACCAACCTGGCATGGAGAACGGGCGATCTGGTCGCGGCCGAGATGCTCGCTCGGGAGACAGGTGAGTTAGCCCGGGTCATGGGCGATTTAACCAGAGAGAGTCAGGCTTTGAATGTTCTCGGTATCGTCTCTGCGGCCCGACGCAACCTGGAGGAGGCCGAGCGGTTTTACCGGGAATCACTGACTGTAGCTCGCCGGGCGGGCAACCCCAAACGCGAGTCTGCGGCGCTGGGCAACCTGGGCGAAGCCGCGTACTTGCGCGGCGACTACGCTGCCGCGCAGACTTATGCGCGCTCCGCAATTTCAATAGGCAAGGAACTGGGCGATCAATCGGGTCTCATGATTGAACTGGGTAATCTGGCCCAGGCGACCTTGAGGCTGGGCGATCTGTGTGCGGCGCGAGACGGGGCTGGCGAAACGCTGGCTTTAGCCCGCAAGTTGAGCAATGAGGCCGAAATGGCCTGGGGGGTCTTCCTGTTCAGTCAGCTTTGCCTGGCCGAAGGCGACCTGGCCCACGGTCTGGCGCTGTGCGGCCTGGCCCGCGCTCATCCAGCGTTAGGGTCAACGATCCTGACCGAGATCAACGAGGAGTTGGCCAGGTTGGACTTGCCGCCGGCCGAGATCGAGGCCGCCCTGGCCGCCGGTGCGGCGCTGGATTTCGAGACGGTGGTGCAGGAGATTCTGGACGGCAAGTGGTGAGGTAAGAGCTCACGCAAAGAGCGCAAAGAAGCAAAGAACGCCAAGAAGAGTTCTCTCTTTGCGTTCTTGGTATCCTTGGCGCTCTTTGCGTGAGCCTCTTCCTTACCGATAGAGATCGAGTTCCGGCGGACGGACGAGGTCGGCGGCGCGGCCGTCGGCGGGGGGCAGGCGCAGGCCGCGGATGAGCACCGCCGGCAACCCCTCGGCCGCCTGGCCCATCAGCAGCCCGGCCGCGGCGGCGATCTCGTCGGCCACGCCCACGTCGGTGTGCTGGAGCCGGTAGCCGTAGAGGTCAGGCTCACCGCGCCGATCCCACAGCGCCGGCAGCCCGGCTGCGCCGATGGCGACTCCGACCGTGCCCAGCCGAAAGGGGCGGCCGTGGCTGTCGGTGATGACCACGCCGACGGCCGCCCCCGTGGCCGCGAGCAACTCGGCGCGCAGGCGGGCGGCCGAGGCATCGGGGTCGAGCGGCAGCAGCAGCACCGCCTCGTCCTCGCCCACGGCCACGTTGGAGCGGTCAATGCCGGCGTTGGCGCAGGTGAAGCCCAGCCGGTGGCGGACGATGAGCACGCCGGGCCGGTGGCGCGAGACCTCGGTGCTCTCCTGCAGAATAAGCTCGACCAGGCGCGGGTCTTTGCCGACCTCAGCCGCCAGCGCGACGGCCCGCGGCGACGTCTCCACGCCGGCCAGCCGCACCTGCCGGCCCTCGGCTTTGGAGATGATCTTCTGGGCGATGGCGAGGACGTCGCCTTTGGTGAGGGTCAAGCCGGCGCTCTCAATAGCTTCACGCAATAGCCGCGCCACATCATCCCCTTCGCGTACGTCAGGGATTCCAGCGAGAGCTGTCAACGTCAGAGCCGGTAGTGAGGTGGGCATAAAAGAACTAAACACGGATTCTACGGATAAAACGGATTTCCACGGATAGAAGCGCCGCTCTATTCAATCCGTTAAATCCGTCTCATCCGTACAAATCCGTGTTTCATTCTTCCTCCGCCAGGCCAGTGATGCGGATGCCCGCCCCACTGATCTTGTGGCGGATATTGATGCCGAGCAGGACGGCCGTTAGCCCCTCGGCGATGACCGCATTCGCCAGCGCGCCCGCATTGACGCCGCGCATGCCGGCGTCGCGGCACAGGCCGGCCACCACGTCCTTGTCGGCGGCTCTCTCACCGCAGATGAGCACGTCGCAGTCCGGGTTGTGCGCCAGATCGCGCAGGTGGGTGGCGGAGATGTTCTGGAAGGCGGCAACGACCGTGCAGCCCTCGCCCACTTGCTGCTGCGCCTCCTCGGCCGCCGACAGGCCGCTGGGCAGCCGCCACACGCGGGCCTTTGGCTGCCCCAGCGGGGCGACGACCGTCACCAGCAGCTTGCCCTGCACGGCCGCGCGCACGTCAGCCAGCGTGGCTTCCTGCGCCTCGTAGGGTACGGAGAGGACGACCAGCTCGGCGGCGGCGGCGGCGGTCGCGTTATCCGTGCCGCTGACCGCGCCCGCCGCGTCGTCTGGCAGCGCGGCGCGCATCTCCTCGGCGGCGCGCTCCCCTTTCTCGGCCAGCCGCGAGCCGATGATGATCTCGTGCCCGGCCGCCGCCCAGCGGAAGCCCAGGCCCCAGCCCTCTTTGCCCGTCCCACCCAGAATCGCTATCTTCATTGTGTACCTCAGAGAAAGAATCCGCAGATTACGCAGATTTCGCAGATTACTCCCTTAATCTGCGAAATCTGCGTAATTTGCGGATCGTTGTTAGCTTAGTTCGTTGAATCGCTCCCACACCTTGTATGCCAATTCGCGGCTGCGGGCGGTGATGGCGGCCTCGTCCAGCGTCAGCAGTTCCCGGTCGCGCATCAGCACCCGGCCGCCGGCGATGGTCGTCGTCACCATGCTGCTCTCGAAGCCGAAGATGATGTGCCAGGGCAGGTTGCCGCCGCTCAGCGGGGTGGTGGCGTGGTAGTCCACCAGGATGACGTCGGCCGCCGCGCCGATGACCAGTTGGCCCAACGGCAAGTCGGGCCAGAAGACGCGGGCCAGTGCGGCGTTGTTGTGGACGGCCATCTGCACGACATCCATGCCATTGGCCCGGCGCGGGTCGCGGTGGGCCAGCTTGTGCAGGAAGTACGCTTCCTTCCACTCGCCCCACATGGCGTTGCCCATGCCGTCGTTGCCCAGACAGACAGGGATGCCCAGCCGCAGCATACTCTCCACCGGGGCCGCGCCGACGGCGTTGTTCATATTGCTGCGCGGCTGGTGGGTGACCCACGTGCCCGTCTCGCGCAGCAGGGCCATCTCGCGCGCGTCGATGTGGACGCAGTGGGCGACGATGCTCTGCGGCCCCAGGATGCCGGCCGCAGCCAGCCGATCCACCACGCGCTGGCCGTACCGCTCGCGCGAATCGTACTCGTCCGCCTCGTGCTCGGCCACGTGGATGTGGTAGCCGGTGTCCAGCCCCTCGGCCGCGGCGACGCACCTGGCCAGCGTCTGTTCGCTGAGCGACAGGGAAGCGTGCAGGCCGAACGTGCCGGCCAGCAGCGGGTTGGCGCGCTCGCGTACCGAGTGCAGGAAGCGCACATTCTCGCTGATGCCCGCCGCCGCTTCCTCCGGGCCGTTGCGATCCGTCACCTCATAGCACAGGACGGCGCGCACGCCGGCCTCGGTCACCGCGTCGGCTATCTGATCGAGCGAGCTGTCGATGGCGTTGGGGCTGGC